>JANNFJ010000391.1:0-2306 GCA_031379725.1 Calothrix sp. OTE_75_metabat_31 | reverse complement strand
CAACCAACAGCAGTAACAACAGTTAATCCTGTGCAGGAAGCAACTGCGGTTCCGTTAGCTAATACTACGTCGATTACCATTCCAACTTCGATAACACCATAAGTAGGAGCGTTAATAGTTGTAGAAGCTGCGCTATCTGCGGTTACCTGAGAAAGAATACCTGTAGCGCCAACAGCATTAGCAGCATAGTAACCCCACATAATTCTGTTAACGTCTTTTGCCAAGTCACCTTTCATTCCGTCCATTTCAAAATCTAACGCAGTAGCGAAAGCTTTTGGCTTAGAATCGGAAAGTTCCATGACTTGACCAGTTAATCTAACTCTACCATAACCGTACTTTAATGTTTCTTGCGCTGCGGCTGCACCTTGCTGACCTGCGGCCTGCAATGCAATACCCTCCGCACGATAACCAATACCGTGGTTTCTCTTAGTTCTCAGGGGGAAAGTAACATACTTACCGCCAGCATCCTCGAAAATACCATCGGAACTTTTCTCTAATCTTTTTGAAAGAACAGCTTCTTCTTGAAGCTGATTTTCAACGTGATCGCCTTCGTAAACTTCTTTCATCAAGCCGTTTACGGTTGTAAGTGTTGCACCTGCCATTTTAAATTCTCTCCTTTAAGAGTTAGCGGCCGCTTCTAATACGGACGCGACATATTTTTTTCTATCTTCTGCACTCATTTTAGAAGGATCAGCCTGGCCGCCAGAATCTCTATTTCCCGCCCCAGATAAAATCTTTGGTGGTGTATTCTTTTGGCTGCTAACTCTCTGTCCATATTTATCATTAAACATCTTAATTGCATCTTCAATTGGGGTTCCTCTAGTTACTTGAACTAGAACCCAATCCTCGTCAAAATCTCCGTGCTTAGTATGCAGGTTTTCTAGCTCTCTGTCAAGGGCTGCTATTTCCTGTTGTTCTTTGCGACTTTGTACGTCACTTGTAAAAGCTCCGGTTAATTCCTCAACATGCTTAGTTAGTTGAGCAATCTGAGCATCGCGAGGATCATCATATTCTTCCCCTACTTCTTCTGTATCTTCAAATTCATTTGGCATTTCATTCCCTTCGAGTTGTGCAATGTATGCAGTTAGGTTTTTGTGAAAATCTTTCGGATTTTTCTGTAGTAAAGTTACGATTTCCAAAGAACGCTTAACTACATCAATATCCCCTAATTCTTCCCACGGCTTATATTTATCGTGAATTCCCTGAATTTTCTTTGTAACTCCGCTATCCCAACCTTTAATATACTTAGCTACGATAGCTTTATCTTGATCTGGAATGTTTTTTAGAAACGGAGAAGCAATTGATTCAATAGATAACTCTGGATCAATTTCAACTTCGCTTCCTGGTTCATTTGTTTGTTCTGTTTCCCCTGAATTTGTATTAAAATCAGGCAGAGTTATCGGTGTTGCCATCCTCTGCTACCCCTTCTATTTGTGGTGCTAATTGAGCCATTAATTCATTTCTGTGCATGATATAGTGTAACTGTAACGCTTGCTTAATGGTTTCATCTTCTATTAATTCATATTCCTGACTCTTTAAGAACAGAGCGTGCTCATATTCGTGAACGGCATGATTATCCCAAATATTGATAGGAATAACTGTTTGTTCCGTTGCAGGCTGTCCAGTAATAGGATCAATAACTGGTAAACCGTTTTCATCCATTTGCGGTTCCCCTGTAAAACCACGACCAGTAGAAATCATATAGAATTCTCTTTGAGCTTGCTTAGAATCTACCTGTAATTCTTCATAAAGTCTATCGGTTTCAGTCATTTGCAAGTATCTAAGACCTTTTTCTGGAGGAATAAATCCTTTCTCCATTAGACCCGTAATAAATGCCTGTTGAGCAGCCTTAGATTTTGGCCCCATAGAACCAGATTCGATTCTAAAGTCCGTTGCTGACTTGAAATTCTTGTCTTTAAACTGTTCAACTTCAATTGTGTTGTTCTTTGATACGATTTCAATAATCTGTGCATCAGGAACAAACTCATCTACAAGACTAAGAATTTGGAAACCAATATCGGAAGTAGCTTCCTCAATTGAGGCTACAGTATGATACATCTTAGTATCGTTAGTTTCTTGCAAATAAGCGATTGCAGTAGCAGCCTCAATTCTTTCTTTATCACTAAGAGAGTTAGCGATAGGAAAGATGATTCCGCCTCCTCTAGCTGATGCGCTCGGAATCGCTGGAGCAATTAGAAATTCTGTCAAAATTAAGCTATAAGATAGCCCCAGTACACTGCTGCCAAATTTAGCTATAAAGAAATAACCAGCTCTGCTTCCTAATTGTGATTTAATGAGGCCGCGGG
>JANNFJ010001106.1:0-2064 GCA_031379725.1 Calothrix sp. OTE_75_metabat_31 | reverse complement strand
AATCGCACGGGTAGCAATTATTGCCTTAGTGTCAGCAATGGCATTACAACAAATTGGTGTTGCTAGCGATATCGTTAACTTGGCGTTTGGCTTGTTATTGGGTGCTGTAGCAGTAGCAACTGCCCTCGCTTTTGGTTTAGGCGCACGGGAGATTGCAGGAGACCAAGTACGAGAACTACTTACTTCCTTCAACGGTAAACGCAATCAACCACCTCGCGTTTAGAAAAATTTGTCTAGATTACAGTATCCAAACTTTCCCGTTGACGCGGGAAAGTTATTAATTCCAACGAATATGAATGCTCATGCTATCTGGGAAGACATCCAAAAAATCCGCTCTTGTGCCCCCCTCATCCACAACATAACTAATTACGTAGTCATGAATTACACTGCTAATGCTCTTTTAGCGGAGCTTCGCCAGTTATGGCACATGCCATTGAAGAAGTAGAAGATATGGTTAGTATTGCTTCTTCATTGGTAATTAATATCGGCACATTGAACGAACAATGGATTGAAGCGATGTATAAAGCAATGCTTCAAGCAAATAAACTTAAAAAGCCGATTGTTTTTGACCCAGTTGGTGCCGGTGCTACACCTTATCGGACAGCTACTTGCCGAAATTTTGTTGAAACTATTAATCCTACTGTTATTCGTGGAAATGCTTCTGAAGTTTGTTCGCTTTTAAAAGATATTCAAACAAAAGGAGTAGACAGTACGCAACAGTCAGAATCGGCTGTAGAAATTGCAAAGTCACTCGCTCAAACGTACAGATGTACTGTAGTAATTAGTGGTGCTAAAGATTTTATTGTCAATGCCAATGAAATAATTCAAATTGATAACGGGCATCCGCTGATGGCGAAAGTAACAGGTATGGGTTGTACAGCTACAGCAATAATAGGAGCTTTTTTAGCGGTAAATACAGATAGTTTTACAGCAGCTACGTATGCTACGGCAGTGATGGGTATTACTGGTGAAATAGCTGCTCATAAATCTGCTGGTTCTGGCAGTATGCAAATCCAGTTTTTGGATGGGTTATATAATTTAAGAAAAGAAGATATAGATGAAAAATTGAAATTACGTAAGTTATAAAAGCTATCATTTAAACGATCGCTCTATGAAAAAGCAATCATTCAGGTGTCACCAACTTTATTAATGCGATCTGCGCTAGCCTTCGGCAACGCCAAGAACGCAGCAGCGCTTCGCTATCGCGCAATTTTCGATAAACTTTTGCTTCTACTTTCCCTTGTTCTCTATCATAAGAGCCTTTGAGAGTCTTACCGTCAATCGGAATTACCTGTGCGCCAACTGTTTCAACTATTGACTGTACCCATCAATGATGCGCATTGCTCAAATACTTTTGGGTCAATACGCTCAAATAGTCGTCGAAACGTATCTGCGCTGGGGATACCCCAAGATAAATCTAAAAATTCTTTCAGCCAATTGTATTTACTCAACCCATAATTTTCCATATCTTCCCACCCTTTACCTCCTGCAATCACTGACAATATTCCGATAATTAAAATATCTGTTAACAAATGGACGCGAGTTCTTTGTACACGGGGGTCTTTTATATCGCTAAAAACTAATGCCATTTTTTCCGTAAGTGCAGTGGCATTCGCTATACTTAAAGTCTTTGAGGTTTTAGTAGTTAGATTTAGAGATTTGAAACCAGATGCCATGAGACTGCCCCTACAATTATGCAAAATAGTCTGTATTTCTCACTACAAAATTAGATGCGCTTACCCTGGAAATATTATGAACTACAGTCAGTTCGTGCTTTACAAACGAAAAATCAACAACTTTCTCAACGAGTAGCCGAATTAGAAAAAGCCCTCGAAAACACTAGTGTAAATAACTATTTAATTTTGCATAAATACTTGTATTAAAACGGCTGATAGCGTACTGAAAAGTTAAAACCATTATCTTGTAGTGAACTACCACCATTGCTCGTCCCAATCAATGGGATACCGTAGTCTGTACGCAATACCAAACCATTAAAAGGTTGCCACTGTAACCCCAATCCTAAACTAGCAAGGGTTTGTGGGTCAGGATTGCTACCGCGATTGT
>JANNFJ010001027.1:0-4229 GCA_031379725.1 Calothrix sp. OTE_75_metabat_31 | reverse complement strand
ATCATTTTACCGAGTGCAACACCCATTTTTTCAGAACTAGCTTTCTTTGTAGGTGTCACCGAGATGGAAATAACTGGTTCGGGGAAAACCATCGGTTCTAGGGTTGCCGGGTTTTTGGGGTCGCAAAGGGTGTGTCCAGTTTGGACATTTTTCATCCCTACAATCGCCACAATATCCCCAGCTTGAGCGGAATCGATTTCTTGACGGTCGTTAGCGTGCATCTCCACAAGGCGGCTAATCCGTTCGGTTTTACCTGTGGCAGTGTTGAGAATAGTATCACCCTTGTTCAATACACCGGAGTAAAGACGCGTAAAGGTGAGGGCACCAAAGCGGTCATCCATGATTTTAAATGCCAGGGCCCGCAATGGCTTGTCTGGAGAAACAACAGCAAAGTCGCCTGTTGCATTACCTTCTAAATCTACTTCTGGCTGTGGTTTTACTTCTGTTGGGTTGGGTAAGTAATCGACAACGGCATTAAGTACCAACTGTACGCCCTTATTCTTAAACGAAGAACCGCAGTAGGTGGGGAAGAAGTCAAGAGCGATAGTGCCTTTGCGGATACAACGCTGAATATCTTCGATGGCAAGTTCTTCACCTTCGAGGTATTTTTCCATCAATACGTCGTCCTGCTCAACAGCTAACTCAATCAACATTTGTCGGTACTTCTCGACATCATCCTTCATGTCAGCCGGAACGTCTTTGATTTCATAATTTAAGGGGTCGCCGGATTCATCCCATACCCATGCTTTACGCGTTAGCAAATCTACCACGCCCACAAAGTCGTTCTCTGTACCAATAGGTAGCACCATTACCATTGGTTTAGCTGCAAGTATATCGTTGATTTGCTTTACAACTCGGTAAAAATCTGCACCTACACGGTCAAGTTTATTAATATAAACAACACGCGCAACTTCTGAGTCATTTGCGTAGCGCCAGTTAGTTTCCGACTGCGGTTCTACACCACCACTCGCGCAAAATACGCCAATTCCACCATCGAGAACTTTGAGCGAACGGTAAACTTCAATGGTAAAGTCTACGTGTCCGGGAGTATCAATAATATTGAATTGGTGTTCGTTCCAAAAACAGGTGGTAGCCGCAGATTGAATAGTGATACCTCGCTCTTGTTCCTGTTCCATGAAGTCGGTTGTTGCCGCACCTTCATGTACCTCACCGATTTTGTGAATTTTTCCGGTCAGCTTTAGGATTCTTTCTGTGGTGGTGGTTTTACCAGCATCTACGTGGGCGAAGATACCGATATTCCGATAGCGAGTCAGGTCTTTCATAATTTGATGTTTAGCGAAAATGGCACTACTTACTAGAATTAATTAAGCTTGTCCTTAGAACCCAGCACGGGCTGGATTTCCATCACAAGCAAACAACGTTAGTTGTTTTTATGTTTTGGGTAAACTTAGTAATTGTTAATAATTGTTAAATCATTATAAGTTAATCTGTGTTTCGTTTGACTAGTTGATGTGGCATAAAAAGCCTAAACTTTAATTTAACCAGAAATAATCATTGTTTGAGCGGGGAGGGGACTATTACATCTCGGATTAAGTTAGCACAATTTTTCTGTGATAGGGACATTTTGTGCTAAATGGGGGAGTCGTAAAGATAGAACGTTCATTTTTCCGACATACTCAACGGATAATTGGTTGCGTAGAGTTATATCATCGTACTCAACTACGCTATCAAAGCCTATTACATAAAGAATATCAGCTTCATGAGCTTTAGTGCGGTGAGTATAATATACGGTTAATCCCCCTAGATCGATGTTTCGGTTTGGGTTATTATAGGGATATGTAGGTTAGTTAATTAACCTTAGAAATTAACAATGCTTGCCTAAAATACGATTGTAGATAGAGACGTTACATGCAACGTCTTTACATCATGTGTTACAAAAAATAAAGTTAGCAATTAACTTGTTTGTGCCATCAGGGAGTATCTATGGGGAGCATCCAGTTTTGGCACATTTATAATTTTGTAGTGCGTAGGCGAAGCCAGCCCGCACTACACGCCGAAATAGGATGCTCCCGTATGTAGCCATACTTTGGAAAACTACCCACAACCAACCTTACACAGGCATTAGTACGGTAGATGGATTTCGATAAGACGCAATATGATTGTTGAATGTAGTGCCTCGATTATTGCGATACCACAAAGTGGTTGCCAAGGGCATCGCGTAAGCGTGCAGTCGCGCATATCTTCTAGCTACCAACTTAATTCGGATACCTTTAGCGCCATTGGTGAATTTACACTTCGCCCATATATCTACACGCTGTTTTAAAAAGCGCCGACAACTGGCACACCAATTTTAAGACCTTTAGTTTACCATGTATCCCCACAACCTAAAAACCTATCAACTCTATGATCAAGTAATGCTCGGTTCATCGTTGATGGCTGCACCTATTTACCGTCCGGGAGTTGAATATCGTGCTGTTTACTTACCTGAAGGTATTTGGTTCGATTGGTGGACGGGAGAAGAATATGTGGGTTCGACACATATTTTAGCACATGCTCCCCTGGAGCTAATGCCACTGTATGCCCGTGCTGGTGCGATTATTCCCATGCAACCTGTAATGCAGTACGTTGATGAGCGTTCCTTGAATGAACTGCGGTTGCGAATTTTTCCGGGAATTGGTGAATATAAATACGAAGATGACGGACACAGCTTTGACTATGCAAAGGCAGTTTACGCAACTACTAATATACGTGTATTTGTAGATGGAAAAAAACAATTGTTGAAATTGCACCTAGCGATGGACAGTTACAACTTCCCTTGCGTCAAGTAGTCGTGGAACTTGTCGGTATTGGAGAACAGTGCTTTCATGATGGTGGAAATCGTTTAGAGTTGGGAATTACTTAGTCGCAATCACAGCACATTTGAGCAATTACTTTCTCGATGGTTTCCTCATCCTTGATCTGGCTTAACAGCGTTGCGATCGCAAGGGTGATTTCGGCTGCGGTAGTATACGCTTGTTTGATGCTGGTGTTTTTTGTACGGTTCATGGCTTTATATAGAAATGAGTTTACTTACTATTGCTGATAACCGATTTAGTTGGGTTCGCGCTTCATCCATTTGGTTCACCTGACTGGGTGAATTCAGAGAAGATGAATTTTTGATATACTCTAAAAAATTCAGGTTTTCTTGATAAACTCCGAGCAAATAGCCAAGTCAATAGTCGTATCAAAGTTACTGTGAAAGTGACTAGTTATCCATTATCGAACTTGGGGATAACTAAGAAATAACAATTAACGACTATTCCCAGTAAAGCTTATTTATGTCGGGTAATTTATTAATTATTAATAAGAGCAGCATGTACGAAGGTCGGAATAATCGAATTACACTCCCCGATAATTAGAGTTGGTAATTTGTCGAAATATTCTGATGGACATAAATAGCCATCAACTTCCGTCCCTATGTGTAAGACCTGATTAGCGCGACACCAGTAAAATTGATTTTCTTCAGTTTCTGGCGTGGATCTGACAATGAAATAGCTTTTGTCTCTGTTATCTTTAGCGACAACGCGGAACCGTTTATAGAGTAAAGAAAAACTAGTTTGTCTCATCAACATAATTGCTTACTGATAAAATCAACGATTTGAATCATAGAGAGAAAGCGCTCATATTTAGGCTTTAGCCATCGAAAACTTATGCACGCAACAGACTATATCTGCGATGACAACCGATAGGGAAATTTTAGGTTGATAGGAGTAAATTTGGTTTGTTGTTTTAACAAGCCACTTACAAATTTATACGGAAAATCAGCGGATTTTGCACTAGTGTATATACGTAATTAATTTGTAAGGTAGGCAAGTACAATCAGTAGAACCATCATTCCCTTGGGAAATCGAGAATATGACATCGACTGACTAACCATAATGTGGTATTGTCATCTCAAAACCGAACTGGTCAGGATTGCTAAAATTCTCTCGCAAAAAGAAATTAGTTGATGGTGATATGTCCAATTCAAAGCGAATGATTTTATCATGGCTAGCAATATTGTTAAGTTCCATCGGACTATTTTTAAGTGCTTGGATTTTGCTACCTGCTCCAACAATGACATTATTAGTATTAGGAGTAGGTGCGCCTGAAGTTAGCCCGTGGCTACTATTACTAAATATCACTGCGTTATTACTAGCCTGGTTTATACTACATCGCCCTAAAATTAAGCTGATTGCCTGCATAGCTAGCTTAATGGGAATCCTACTTTGTGGATGGGTATTAGTGAC
>JANNFJ010000990.1:0-4770 GCA_031379725.1 Calothrix sp. OTE_75_metabat_31 | reverse complement strand
CCCAGGATAGGGGCACTATGCCTAACTGCCCCTATCCTGGGATAACGCAAAATTCTGATGCAGGCATTATACCTTTGGCTATGCCGAATATACCGTAGGGGCAGTTAGGCATCGTGCCCCTATCCTGGGATAACGAAAAATCTAGACCTCACAATTGATCAAAATTAATGTACTGTGATTCGCATTGCTTCCGCATCGATAGGTTTGATGATGAACAGTCGCAGCATATACCAAACAACACCAAGTATTAAAGGCAATTTGAGCAAAAACTTGATAATTTGCGGTTTTTCCCGATGTTTGATTTCCATCAATTTCAGCTTGAAGCTGATATCCGAACAGCGTTCGATAAGTGGGAAAAATTTGGGGTGATTGGTATCTAAAATCACTGGAAATGCTCGCGCTGAGGTTTCGTTGGTTTTCTCAATGACTTGGGTATTGTAGTCCAAAGCGTCAATTCCCAGCGATTTATAGAAATTTGCCCGCTCTAAAACGGTCAGCGTGTGGGTAACGAATACTGATAATAAAAAGAACCGTGCCCACAGTCTTGCTTTCCAGTTGTCCCAAAGTTGGGGTTGCGATCGCAATAGTGCCTTAAAGAAATCCCCGTGACGATTTTCGTCTTGACACCAATTCTCGAAGTATTTGAATAATGGGTAGAATTGATAGTTTTGATGCGCTTCGAGATGGCGGAACATTATAATATAACGCCAGTAGCCGATTTTTTCGGAGAGGTAGACTGTGTAAATTACCCACTCTGGTGGAAAGAATGTGTAGGTACGGTTTTTTGTCAGGTATCCCAAATCTAGCGATAGGTTAAAATCTGCCATCGCTTTATTGATGAATCCTGCATGACGTGCTTCATCCCGTGCTAGGTACTCGAATGCTTCAGATAACATCGGACTGCGGTTTTTGAGTTTTCTTGTTAGTTCCTTGAATAACAAAAATCCCGAAAATTCCGAAGTACACGAACGTTCCAAAAAGTCAACAAAAGCGATGCGAGTTTGTCCGTCGATATGTTCCCAACTCTGCTTAAATTCGTCATCACGGACGAAGTGATGCCGGTTGTAGTCGGCTTTCAATTCTTCAATAACAGCCCGCAATTCATGCTCATTTTCTGACAAGTCCATCTGTGCGACTTTATCGAAGTCTGTAGTATAAAAGCGAGGTGTTAATAATGTTTCCTTGGATGGTGCTTTAACACCGGTCAAGGCTGCACTCGATTCAACCATAGCAATCCTTTTTGATGCAATATTCTTATAAAGCTATATAACCATAAAAATTCAATGTAGTTTATGCTCATTCCTATAAAAACTTAAATTAATTTAGTAAATTACTGTAACTTTTGACAACAGGGATAAAGGCTGAAATAGCTGATATATAAAGAGTTTGCCAATTAATCGCCATACAGCAAATCCAGTTATGTAAATAAATATGACGTTATAAAGCTAGTAATAGTTGAATATTTTTGGTAGAAATAAGCAGAAGCCCTTTAAAAACCCGCTGGGGTTTGGGGAATTCGGGCTAAGTGCTATACAAAATAATCTCCTGCCCTCTGCAATCCGAACCGTTCGTGTCGGCATCAAACGCTGAATTGGTAGACATCGTGAGTCCGTGACTGACCAATTTATCTTCAATCAGGAAATAAAAATGAGTAGTAATCTTGCTATAAAACTGCGTGCTGGAACTCAAAAAGCACATACAGCAGCAGAGAATGTTGGGTTTACAAAATGTTTCCTCAAGGGTGTAGTCGATCGCAACTGCTTTGCAAACTTTTTGGGCAACCTGTATTGTGTCTACAGCGAACTCGAAGCAGCACTACAACAACACAGCGAACACCCTGCGATTAAGTCGCTATATTTTCCAGAACTCAATCGCAAAGCCAATTTAGAAAAAGACCTCGAATTTTACTATGGCAAAGACGCTCAAGCGCAAATAGTCCCTACCAAATCGACTCAAGCTTATGTAGCCCGGATTCGAGAAGTTTCACAGTTAGAACCAATATTGCTCTTAGGACATGCTTACACCCGGTATATGGGCGACCTTTCGGGGGGTCAGATGTTCCAAAAGTTGGCACAGACTACTTTAAAACTTGAAGGTTATCAAGGTACTTCGTTTTACAACTTTGAACAAATTCCCGACAAAGCCGCTTTCAAAGATAAGTATCGTCAAGCACTGAATGCATTACCGATTGATGATAGGACTTGCTCTAGCATTGTTGCCGAAGCCAATCATGCTTTCCATTTGAACATGCTAGCAGCGCAAGACTTGGAAGGTAACTTGATTCAAGCCATCGGTCAAGTTATGTACAATTCCTTGATGCGTTCCCAGAATCCGGGTAGCACCGAAGTTGCCCATTCTAAATAATATCGCTCGTAGGATAGGCATCTCGCCTGTCCTACAAACGGTTCGCACAGGCAGGATGCCTATGCTACATTATTCCCCCTTCGCTTCATTGGAAATAATTAAATGGTTTTTCAACTACCTGGTGTGAAGTTTGATTTAGATTTAATCAAAAAATACGATACACCGACACCGCGATACACGAGTTACCCACCTGCCACTGAGTTAACGGAAGACTTTACTCATGAGGATTTTGGGAATGCGATCGCCAGATCAAATCACCGCCAAACTCCACTTTCGTTGTATTTTCATATACCATTTTGTCAGACTGCTTGTTATTTTTGCGGATGTAATGTTGTCGTATCCAATAACAAGAATATTGCCATACCCTACGTCGAAAATTTGGTACGTGATATCGAACAAACTGCCAAATTAATCAATACCGAACGTCGGGTAGTGCAAATACATTGGGGTGGTGGTACTCCCAATTACCTGAGTACCGAACAAGCAGGACATATCTGGAAAAATATTACTCGTAACTTTAATATTGACCCCAATGCCGAAGTTTCGATTGAAATCAATCCGCGTTACATCGACAAAGATTATATCTTCTTTTTACGCGAACTTGGATTTAATCGCATTAGCTTCGGACTCCAAGATTTTGACCCCCAAGTACAAGCAGCTGTAAATCGCGTCCAACCAGAGGAAATGCTGTTTGAGGTGATGAACTGGATTAAAGAGGCTAAATTTGCAAGTGTCAATGTTGACTTAATTTACGGTTTACCCTATCAAACCTTCGCTAGCTTCCAAAAAACGATTCAAAAAACAATTCAATTAGACCCCGATAGAATTGCTGTCTTTAACTTTGCCTACGTACCTTGGGTAAAACCCACACAAAAGAATATTCGTGAGGATGCACTACCAGCACCGCAGGAAAAGTTAGAAATTTTGCAAATGACGATTGAGGAATTAACCCGCAGCAAATATCTATTTATTGGGATGGACCATTTTGCCAAACCTCAAGATGAATTAGCGGTAGCACAGTGCGACGGAACCCTCAAACGCAATTTTCAAGGTTATACAACCCACGGAAAAGCCGAATTATTGGGGTTTGGTGCAACATCAGTAAGTATGCTGGAAGATGCGATCGCGCAAAATCACAAGCAATTAAAGGATTATTACGGGGCAATCGAGACAGGAATTTTAGCGACTTCTAAAGGTTATAAATTAAGCTTCGATGATATTTTGCGTCGTGATGTTGTTATGGGGATTATGTCGGGTACGCGAGTCAATAAGCTAGAAATCGAAGCAAAGTATCGGATTAATTTTAACGAATATTTTGCACTAGAAATCGAAAATTTACAGCTTTTAGAAGTCGATGGATTAGTTAATTTATCGAGTCAATATATCAGCGTCACCGAAATCGGTAGATTACTAGTTCGTAATATTGCTGTGATTTTTGACGCACATCAAGCAACACGACAAAGGAAATTATCGCGGGCAATTTAAAGCGATATATTTCCAATATATAGGAATCTGGTTTGATTGATGAAAAAAATCTAACTGTAGGGTGCGTTAGCGACAGCGTAACGCACCTTCGGAGGCTACATATCTTTTGAAAAATAGAATAGTAATCCTATATTATCGTAGTAGGGGCGCAAGGCATTGCGCCGTGTAAGTCAAACCTAAAATATTGGACAATAATAGAAATATTAATAGCCAAATCAAAAGTCACAACAATCAAGGATAATTAGAAATGACTACCACCAAATACCGCCTGTGGACGGTCGAAGAATATCATCAAATGATTGATGCTGGCATTCTCACTACAGAAGATAAGGTGGAATTACTAGACGGTAAAATCGTTCAAATGAGTCCGCAAACACCACCCCACGCAGGTACAACTCAAAGAGCATCCGATTACTTTAAGCTAATACTGGCAGGACAAGCTCATGTTCGCACGCAGTTACCAATAACTTTATCTTCCTCCGAACCCGAACCCCATGTTGGTGTAGTGGAAATCGATCCGGGTGCTTACGGCAATCATCACCCCTCAAGTAGCGAAATATTTTTATTAATAGAAGTTTCCTATTCGACTTTAGATTTCGATTGCACAGAAAAAGCTGCAATTTATGCAAAAGAAAATATTCGGGAATATTGGGTTTTAGATATTATTGAAGGGCAAGTATATGTTTATCGAAACCCTAGTAAGACAGGTTATCAACAAAAAACTATTTTTAATGTAGATGATGCAATTACATTACTAACATTTCCTCAAATTGAGGTTTGTTTTAAAGAATTATTCCTTCCTTAATAATTAAACATACTACGTTGTCAGTCTATACTAACTTACAGTCCAATATAGGACTACTATCAATACTGCTCGGTTAAGAAGTTTTCCCAAAATAGATCCCCCTAAATCCCCCTTAA
>JANNFJ010000965.1:0-6116 GCA_031379725.1 Calothrix sp. OTE_75_metabat_31 | reverse complement strand
ACCATGTAAATTACGGACAATCTACCAACGATGTCATCCCCACAGCAATTAGAATCGGTGGATTGTTGGCATTAACCAAAACTTTGCATCCAGCCTTAGAGAATGCGATCGCATCCCTCGAAACCAAAGCGATTGAATTCCAAGACATCATCAAATCGGGACGTACCCACCTCCAAGATGCTGTCCCCATCCGTTTAGGTGATACTTTCGGCGCTTGGGCACAAATACTCAACGAACATCAAAACCGAATATACATAGCTTCTTCCGATTTAATGGTGTTGGGATTGGGAGGTAGTGCAGCAGGTACGGGGTTAAACACCCATCCTCAATACCGCGAGGAAGTGGTAGAAGTATTATCAGAACTGCTTAATTTTCCTTTACAGCCAGCACCACATCTGATGGCAGCAATGCAAAGTATGGCACCATTCGTAAACGTTTCCGGCGCTTTACGCAATTTAGCCCAAGACCTAGTAAAAATTTCCCACGATTTGCGGTTGATGGACTCAGGCCCCAAAACCGGACTCAAAGAAATTCAACTACCACCCGTACAACCAGGTTCCTCAATCATGCCGGGAAAATATAACCCCGTTATGGCTGAGATGACATCGATGGTCTGCTTCCAAGTAATGGCATATGATAATGCGATCGCAATGGCTGCCCAAGCTGGACAATTAGAACTCAACGTGATGATGCCGTTAATTGCCTATAACTTGATTCACTCAATTGAAATTCTCGGTAACACTATCGCTGCACTTACCGAGAAATGTATCCAAAATATTACCGCAAATCGAGAAAGATGTTTAGCATATGCTGAAGGTAGTTTGGCATTAGTCACCGCCTTAAACAACCGCATCGGCTACCTAAATGCCGCCGCCGTCGCCAAAGAATCCCTCGAAACAGGCAAATCCTTACGAGAAATTGTGTTAGAAAAAGAACTGATGAACGAAGCTGAACTCGCCGAACTTCTCAACCTCGAACAAATGAGTAAATTAGGGGGAAGGGTGTAGGGAAGAGGAGGGAAAGGGGATTTGCAGCAGCTTCATAGAAAGGATAGATGCTACGACAAAATTTACCATATTTCTTCTCCCTACCTCCCCACCTCCCCCACACCCCACACCCTACACCCTACACCCCTATGTCAACCGTCAGTTTAATCCGTGCAACTTCCTACGAACGTGAAACGTTACGTGAGTCGATAGAAACACTTTTAGAACCTCTGGGTGGAATGACAGCATTTGTCAAACCAGGCGATCGCGTTTTGCTAAAACCGAATTTACTTACAGGGGCACGTCCGGGCAAAGAATGTACTACCCGTCCCGAAGTTGTATATGCTGTTGCCCAAATGGTTATCGAAGCTGGTGGTAAACCATTTTTAGGAGATAGTCCAGCATTTGGTACTGCTAAAGCGGTTGCTGTTGCCAATGGCTATCAGCCAATATTAGACGAACTCAACTTGCCAATAATCGACTTTCACGGCAAACGCTACGAAACTGTCAATGAGGGTTTTAATCACCTTTTGCTGTCTAAAGAAGCAATGGAAGCTGATGTAGTTATAAATTTGCCCAAAGTCAAATCCCACGTCCAATTAGTACTAACTCTGGGTGCAAAAAACCTCTTTGGCTGTGTCCCCGGCAAAATGAAAGCTTGGTGGCACATGGAAGCAGGCAAAGATGCCAACCGCTTTGGAGAAATGTTAGTGGAAACAGCACGAGCAATTAATCCCAATTTAACCATACTTGATGGCATTATCGGACACGAAGGTAACGGGCCTAGCGGTGGCGAACCTCGACAGCTTGGGGTTTTAGCAGCATCCTCCGATGTTTTTGCATTGGATCGGGCAATGGTAGAAGTCCTTAATGTTGCACCCGAACAAGTACCAACGGTGGCTGCGTCAATGCGATTGGGGATGGTAGGAGAATTAGCTGATATTGATTTTCCCCATCTCCGTCCCGATATCCTACAAATCGATGATTGGCGCTTACCCGATAAATATATGCCGATTGATTTTGGTATGCCTCGCGTTATTAAGTCCACCTTCAAACATCTTTACATTCGATTTATCAAAGAACCCATGAAAGCTTATCGAAAGCATTAGTTCATCTGCAATTAAATGATGGGAGTGCTAATTTGGCTACAACAATTTAAAATTGGGCAGAGTAAACTAATCTAATACCCTCCGATTGCTTAACCAAACCGCCCTGATTTTAGAGGCGGTTTTTTTCATATTGTTTGGGTTCGATTCGGCAATTATTTTTCTATCTTGAGATACATTGCCCAAAAAAACTATAAATGATATGTAAAATTTTTCAACCCGAAAATATAAAATTTTCTTGATATGTAAGATTTATTTATTATCAGCGCTAACGCTGGGTTTAATCGCTATACGAAATAACTACTATTTTAAATAATACTAACTATATATGTATTTATTCGGTATGGTAACAAGTTTAAAATATGGAGCGATCGCATGAAATCAAGTTACGATTATGTTTGAGTAAAAGTACTGATAAAATACTTTAGCTAAATTATGCATCAGTAATTATCGGTATCTATCTCCAGGTTAAATATTTTTTTATTTCACGTTAAGCCTTGTTATACAAGCTTTCGTAGCCGATTTTTCAAATAAATCTTGCTGATTTCTAATTTTACAATTAATATAAAATAGAGAACTACAGTATAAATTAAAATGAAATTTCATTAATTACAGTATGCATTATATACACAGTACAAACGATGATTAAACAAATCAGCAATTTTGGATAATAATTAAAGATATCAGTAAAAGAGATATCAACAGTTTTGTGTGTAGAATAAATTTTGTAAAACTTATTACAAAAACCTTGAATTTTTTAGACTCTTGACAATAAATAGTCAAAAGTTAGTTAAAATAGAAGTGAGACTCTCAATTACGAGAGTTGGCGACAATTGTTAATCATGAGTTTTGTTTTTCTATGACTTCAAATAGCCAGTCTGCCAATGTCCAAACATATTCCCATCGGTTGGCAGACATAGTGGGTACTATAATCGCAATGTTAACGCTCACATTACCTTTGTTTGTAATTGGATATTATTCCTCCAATGGTATTGAAAGCAGCTACCAGCCAGTCACCTATAGCTTGGAAAGACAGCAAGATTAGGTGATATTAACAAACGATTAAACGATGAGGAAAAAATAAATTTAGAATAATTGCCATATGTAAAGAAAATTAAGAATAATTTATCAAGCATTTGGGTTTAGAATCCTGTCCTTCTAGGACGGCTTTAATTAATTAAGTTTCTTCAGTTATATCAACGAATTCTAAATGCCGTCCTTGCCAGTCAGGGACGGCTTTTAGATTGTCTTTTTGTTTGAGTTCACAGTCCCGACGATATTACCCGCCGCACCCGCGATATACTACACGTTAACTAAGGGAAAAGGGGATAGTTAAATGTTAAAAGAACTTCACCTCCAGCAAATTGGTCCATCTGACCATTTTGATATTGAATTTGCCGATAGACTCAATATATTTACGGGTGATAACGGTTTAGGTAAAAGTTTTTTACTCGATGTTGCTTGGTGGGTACTTACTAGAAATTGGGTAGACCAACCTGCTTATCCACAAAGACATACAGATGAATTACCAAAAATTATCTCAAAAATTGATACACAAAATTGGGAAATACTTTTTCACGAAATAGACGTTCAAAGTCACTTTGATTTTTCTGAACAGAAATGGCAGGGAAATTGGCCTCTGCATAACTTATCAAAAAGTTTGGTCATTTTTGTTCGCGTTGATGGCGGCTTTTCAGTTTTTGACCCTGCTCGCAAACGTGATAATGCTTATAATTTTAACCAGGATACGCTTTGGAATGGCTTAAAACAAAAAGGTAAAGTTATTTGTAACGGTTTAATTCAAGATTGGGTAGCATGGCAAAATCAACCCAATAAATATCCCTTTCAACTATTTGCTAACGTCATTAAAAAACTTGCACCTCATCCTGATGAATGGATAGAGATTGGAGAACCTACGCGAGTTTCAGTGGAAGACGTGCGTGATATTCCTACAATTAATTTGCCCTATGGTAATGTTCCTGTAACTCAAGCTTCAGCCGGGATGAAGCGGATTTTGGGACTTGCTTATTTACTTGTGTGGACTTGGTACGAGCATAAACAAGCTTCGGAACTGCGACAGCAAAAGCCGACAAATCAAATAGTTTTACTAATAGATGAAATCGAATCTCACCTGCACCCTCGTTGGCAAAGAGTAATTTTACCGGCTATTTTAGATGTGGTGACAGAATTACAAAATAGTATGAAAATACAGGCTTTAGTAACTACCCATTCTCCACTTGTGCTGGCTTCCTTAGAACCAAGCTTTGATGAGGAAGAAGATAGATTGTTTTTGTTCAAATTGCAAGGTAGAGATGTTACTCTAGACGAAATCCCTTGGGCTAAACAAGGAGATACAGTTGGCTGGTTAACCTCAGAAGTTTTTGGACTCAAACAAGCCCGTTCCAAAGAAGCAGAAATTGCGATAGAAGCCGCAGAAGCATGGATGCGCGTTTCGGATATGAACGCTTTTCCAGAAAACTTGAGAACACAAACGCAAATACATCACGAACTGCAAAAAGTTTTACCTGGGCATGACCCATTTTGGCCCCGTTGGATAGTCACATCAGAAAAAAGAAATTCTGGGTTATCAGGGGTATAACGTTAATGATACCGTTTAACCCTCCCCCAGAACCACCAGATTTTGATGAAAAAGTGCGACAACGAGGAAATGCTTGGTTGGCAAAAAATCCAGATCCAAAAAAAGGAACTAGAGATTATTGGTCACCTTTCAAAAGTAATTTAGCTGATGGGTTTAATAACCTTTGTGCATATTCAGTAATGTATGAACCAGTTGGTACAGTGGAGCATTATCTCAGCCGCGAAAATTATCGCAATTTAACTTACGAATGGAGCAATTTACGCTTCGCTTCTGCTTGGATTAATAGTACCAAAGGTACTCTTGATGACCAAGTACTTGACCCCTTTGATTTAGGAGAAGATTGGTTTGAAATTTTGCTTCCTTCTTTACAGTTAGTGTTAACAGATAAAGTCCCTCAGCAACAACGTCAAAAAGCAGAATTTACCTTAGAACGGTTGCGGTTGCGCGATGATGAACGAGTCCTGCGCCAGCGTCAATCGTGGTATAAACTATATTTGGATGGAGATTTAACCCTACAAGGATTAGAAAAAAAGGCTCCAGTACTTGCCCGTGCAATTAGAAAAGAGCAGGAAGCAATTCAAGAGCAATAATATTGATTAGTTTTTTATGGACTCCGCCACGAACTAGAAGCCCTCCTGGATAGCACAGAACCCCCTCGGTTGCTGATTTGTGTACCCCTTCCTAGCGAAACTCATTTTTTCCTAGTTTTCTGACACTGTTCCCGACTCTGTTTGCTCCAGGTAGTTGAGAAAATGGGCGCAATTAATCTTAAAATTCTACACGGGAGCTAAAAAAGCAACCACTATTACATGTACTGTAAGCTTTAGGAGTTTTATTGTGGACTTATTGCGTATTCCCGCCCAACCAAAACCAGGTATAATCAATGTTCTGATTGAAATTACAGGCGGAAGCAAAAATAAATACGAATTTGATAAAGACTTAAACGCTTTTGCGTTGGATCGGGTGCTTTATTCTTCAGTAAAATATCCATATGATTACGGTTTCGTACCGAATACTTTAGCTGACGATGGCGACCCCTTGGATGGGATGGTCATCATGGACGAGCCAACTTTCCCCGGATGCGTTATTGCGGCACGCCCAATTGGCATGTTAGAAATGATTGACGGTGGAGATAAAGATGAAAAAATTCTTTGCGTTCCCGACAAAGACCCCCGTTATACCCATGTCAAAACTCTCAAAGATTTAGCACCCCACAAATTAGATGAGATAGCCGAATTTTTCCGCACTTACAAAAACTTGGAAAAGAAAGTCACCGAAATTCTTGGTTGGCAAGACCTTGATAAAGTTCAACCCCTCGTAGATAAATGCATTAAAGCATTTAAGTAGGGAGTCGAGAGTAGGGAATAGGGAGTTAAGAGTTAAGAGTTAGGAGTTAGGAGTTAGGAGTTAGGAGTTAAGAGTTAA
>JANNFJ010000914.1:0-1768 GCA_031379725.1 Calothrix sp. OTE_75_metabat_31 | reverse complement strand
CTAATAAAAAGGGTTGGTTATAATCTCGTTATATTTAGGTAAACGTAGTTATTTTAATTCTTGATACAGGTGTTTGAACTATCGCGTTACCGGCTTTCGCGTCAGGCTAAATTAGTTCGTTGGGGCATATTAGGATTAAGTTCTGCCCCAATTTTTGGGGCACATCTATATAATCAAAACCATAGGATTAGTTTCTTACAATGTCCGATTCGACACTTAACGGGTATTCCTTGTCCCACCTGTGGTATGACCCGTGCTTTTATGGCTTTAGCACGGGGGAATCTTAACGAAGCTGTCACATATCATTTGTTCAGCCCGCTACTATTTGCTGGTTTTATTATTGCTTTGGTTCATGTCAGTTGTGAATTGGGATTAGGGCATAAGATTCCAGGATTTTACAACCTATGGCTTCAGAAAAATAAATTAAAATTATTTTTGTTAGTTTATATAAGCTACTATATTTTACGGCTTTACTACTGGAACAGAACCGGAAATTTTTATCCAGCATTGATATAGTCTTTTATCGCTCAATGATTTTAGATACGTTAATTCGTATATTATTCCATATATCGGAATCCGGTTTGCTTTTTTAACAAAGTTAAGTATTGTAGGGTGCGCGATTACGCAAGTCGTAACGCACCTAATCCTTGATAACGGTGCGTTACGAGAAGCGCTAACACACCCTACGTATCTTTTGAAAAATCAAATACTATTCCATATATATTTAAAATGCTTTAAATTTACTGTTATATACAAACCTTCAATTCTACTTATATGGTTATGCTTAAAAAGAAAAAACTTACTCTCGCAGTTTTCCTGGTATTTGGTTTAGCATACTTTAGTGCAATATCAAATTTAGAAGTAAATAACTTCTGGCGAGGAGAGCTAGCCTTGATCCCCTTGCAAATTTTAGCGTTAATCTACGTAAGCTATCTGCGTTGGAGTCACGACGATACCCGCCCATAAGTTGTTTCGGAGCAATTATCTCAAAATTTAAGCAAAAAAAATTGTTTGACAACATGTCAATATCTATGATTTAGCCTACGCTCAAATAAGAGGCGTTATTTGCGTCGCATTGAATATAGTAGCACCCGGTAGTTTCCATGCAACTTGCCCCAAAAACCGATCGATCCCCAGATAAATATCTCGAAAACACTCAACCAACTGAAAAAATTACCCTCGATGTCGCAGGGATGAAGTGTGCTGGGTGCGTCCGTTCTGTCGAGCGACAGTTAACTGAGTATCCGGGGATTGTCAATGCCTGCGTGAATCTGGCAACTGAGATAGCCGTGGTCGAAACCGAAGTTGGTTCAGTTAATCCTTCGGCACTAGCCCAACATTTGACCGCAGCTGGTTTTCCAACTCAATTCCGTCAGCAGGGAAAAACAGCAGGTGAGACAATCGCTGACTCTACCGAACGGCAACAGCGAGAAATGCGTTCAGCTTCAAGACAATTGTTCGTTGCCTTTTTACTATTGGCACTCTCCACTCTAGGGCATTTTGGTCATGTTTTGGACGCATTGCTGCCAGGATTGAATAATATTTGGTTTCATTGTGGATTAGCCACATTAGTACTATTGTTTCCAGGTCGTCCCATTTTAGTTGATGGGTGGTTGGGAGTACGACGCAACGCTCCTAACATGAATACTTTAGTCGGTTTAGGAACTGTAACCGCCTACATTGCTAGTTTAGTTGCACTACTATTTCCTTCTCTGGGATGGGAATGTTTCTTTGACGAACCAGTGATGATGTTGGGTTTTATTCTGCT
>JANNFJ010000892.1:0-1558 GCA_031379725.1 Calothrix sp. OTE_75_metabat_31 | reverse complement strand
CGTCGCCTATTTTATACGGGGTTGGGATTAGCTTCTGCTGTCGCTGGGGTGACATGGGATGATGGAAATTCACGGATGGCTTTGGGTGCTGTTCCGAAGGTGTTGGTGGTGGGTGCTGGTATTGCTGGTTTGACTGCAGCTTATCGTTTAAGACAAGCTGGAATACCTGTAGATATTATTGAGGCCAGAAACCGGGTTGGTGGACGCATGTATACTGCCCGAAATGTCGGGGGTACTTCGGTTTATGTTGATTTGGGTGGGGAATTTATTGATACCACTCATACTAGTTTGCGAAGGCTTGTTAAAGAACTTGGTTTACAAACTGTTGATTTATATGCTGCTGATAAAGGGTTAGTATCAAGTGTATTATATTTCCAAGGACGTAAAATCAAGGATTCGGAACTTGCACAATGGAGTGTTCCGTTAGTTAAGAAAATTAAGCAAGATTTAGGGAATATTAGTACTAAGGATGTCAGTTATAGGAGTCGCAATCAAGCAATAATTAAGTTAGATAATATCTCGATTGCTGAATATTTACAAAAAGTGCAAATTCACCCAATTTTAAATAGCTTACTCCAAAATGCTTACACTGAATTATATGGTCTAGAAGCATCCGAACAGTCTTGTTTGAATATGCTACTTTTTATTGGTACTGATAGCAATAATTTGCGTAGCAATGCAGATAGTGACGAACGCTATCAAGTTCTTGGTGGTAATGACAAGGTAATCAGTTTGTTGGCAAAGTCTTTAAGTAATTTTATTGAAACTGGGACGGAATTAGAAACAATTAATCCTCACGGGGATAAAGGATATCGGGCTAGTTTTCGTTCGGAAAATCGCAGTTTTGAAAAGACTTATGAACGAGTTTTGCTAACATTACCTTATAGTACTTTGCGTTTAGTAGCAATGAATGTTGATTTGCCACTAGTTAAACAAAAGGCTATTAATGAACTTGGTTATGGTACTAACAGTAAATAGGTTACTGCTTATCGAGAACGTATATGGAAAACTCGCTATAAATCAACGGCATTTATATCGACTGATTTAGATTTTCAAGGTGCTTGGGAATCGAATCGTAATCATGACAGTTCGAGTGGTGTGATTACTAATTTTACTGGCGGGAAACAGGGATTAGCTGTAGGTAAAAATTCGACAGAATCGCAAGATAAAATCTTATTACCACAACTTGAAAAAATATTTCCAGGTATTAGTAAAGAACGTGTGGGAGAAGCTATCCGTGCCTATTGGACTGGAGAACAATATACTCAGGGTTCCTATTCTTGCTATTTGGTAGGGCAATGGACGGGAATATCTGGTGCTGAACAAGAAAATGTGGGAAATTTATTTTTCGCTGGCGAACATTGTTCGCAAAAGTTTCAAGGTTATATGGAAGGTGGTTGTAGGACTGGTGAAATTGCAGCGGCAAAAATTATGCGTTCTTTGGGGGTAAGGAGAAAGGAGTAAATGTATAAATAAGGGTAGGGAAAAGAGCGCCCTACGGGATTATTATCTTCTTCGAGTAGGGCGATGCCCTTAACTCCCAACTTCTGGTTGTTCG
>JANNFJ010000876.1:0-4200 GCA_031379725.1 Calothrix sp. OTE_75_metabat_31 | reverse complement strand
TTTGATGCAATTTAGCCAGTTTTTGCTGGCTTTACCCCAGGACGACGAAGGGGACAAGGAAGACAAAGAAGTTCATTCGTCTAGTTCGCATCATTTCACACAATCTCGAAATTCTGATTTTAAACCTGGATTTAAACATCACGAAACCTCTCCATCTCTCCATCTCCCCATCTCCCCTACTCCTCCATCTCGTCCAGATGTCGAGTTACTACAAGCATTTGCCCACGAAGTCCGTACACCGCTTGCAACAATTCGGACAATCACGAAGTTATTGCTCAAACAGCGCGATTTACCTGCAAATGCTATCAAGCGCTTGGAAATCATTGATAGAGAATGTACCGAGCAAATTGATCGCATGGAGTTGCTATTTAGGGCTGCGGAATTGGAAACAACTAACTCCGTAAATTCCCCAGGTACGCACTTAACACCGACTTGTTTAGAACAAGTTTTGCAGCAAAGCATTCCCCGTTGGCAAGAAGCAGCATCTCGTCGAGATTTAAAGTTGAATGTGGTATTACCGCAAAAACTGCCTACGATTGTTAGTAATCCGAATATGTTGGATCGGGTTCTGACGGGGTTGATTGAGAATTTTACACGAAGTTTACCTGCTGGTAGTCGAATTGAGGTTCAAGTTATTCCTGCTGGTGACCAATTGAAGCTACAGTTCTTACCATTACCGCAAGAAAATGAAAATGCCAATGTTGTTGCTGCATCTTGTAGTCCACCAATTCGCAAAGCAATTGGTCAGCTATTAATGTTCCAGCCGGAAACAGGTACGATTAGTTTAAATTTGGCAGCGACTAAGCATTTATTTCAAGCAATTGGTGGCAAGTTGATTGTTCGGCAACGTCCTCAACATGGGGAAGTGATGACGATTTTCTTACCGTTGGAAGGTGTCGAAGATGCAAAGACTGTGAAGATGAAAGTTAAAGGGGCAAATTAGGGAGATAAGGAGGTGGGGAGATAGGAAGAATAGAATAAGATATATTTTTCCTTTATTTTCCTTACCCCCATCTCCCCACCCCCCCCCATCTCTCCACTCTCTAATTCCTAGTAAGTTGTGACATTTTTGCGCTAATTTAGTCAAGTTAGATGTTCGTAATTTAACTTGACTATCAAGGGTAGGGATGTGCATAAATGCAAGTAACTCAGAAATGGTTGACTCACAAAACTAATCAATCGGTACTTTTAATACTGATTGGGGGATTGCTGTTTCGAGGTGCGATCGCATTCTTCCTTTTCCCTAGCTATGATGAAGCGTACTACTATCTTTATAGCCTGCATTTGGATTGGAGTTACTTTGACCATCCGCTTTTGGTTGCACTGACAACGGGTTTTGGGATTTGGTTAACTGGGGATGTGTCCCAATTCACGATGCGGTTGGGAACGTTGATTTTACATACAGGCAGTTTGATATTTTTATATTTGACTAGTTTGCGATTATTTTCCGTCAGGGCTGGTATTTTGACATTAGCCATCGCATCCATAACTCCAGTATTCCAACTTGCTTTCGGTACTTTCAATCTTCCCGACTGTCCGCTGATGTTTTTTTGGTCGGCTAGTTTATATTGTGCAGCAAATGAGTTTTTTCGCAAGCCGTTAGCACCATATATACCGAGTTATCGTTTAGCAATTCTCAGTATTTTGGTAGGATTAGCTTGTTTGAGTAAATATCACGGCTTTATTTTAGGGTTGGGATTATTCGGTTTTTGCTTATTTACCCGTTATCGTGCGGTTTTTCGTTCACCTTGGATGTGGTTAGGATTTGGTTTATTTTTTGTAACCATTTCACCGATGTTGTTTTGGAATATCCAACATGATTGGGTATCTTTTCGGTTTCAATCCGAACGAGCAGTACCGAAAACTGGTTATAATTTATTGAGTGTTTTACTTGTTGGTTTAGCTGGAATTGCGTATTTATTCCCGACAATGGGGTTTGCATATTGGCAAGTAACCGTAAAAGCAACAATTGGTCAAATCAAGCAAGCTTTTTCAAAGACATCAGAAGCAGATTTAGAACTAAAGCAGCAATTTATTTTATGGGTATCACTACCCTTGATTGTCGGATTTACCCTTATGGGGGGATATAGACAGATTTTACCAGCTTGGACAATGCCAGGATTTTGGGGGATAACCCTATTATTGGGGCAACAAGCAGCTATATGGGAGAAAGAATCGCTGCCGAAAGTGCGACGATGGTTGGTAGGGTCGGGGATTGCGATCGCAACAATTTTACTCGTGCTGTTGCTGCATGTAACAATAGGAATCTTCCAAAAACCCGGACAATACGCTTTATTCGGAGGGTTTGTACCTCCACAAGATGACCCCTCAGCAATTGAATTAATTGATATCCAACAATTAAGACGTGGTTTTGCTGAGTCTGCGATATTTAAATCAGCTTTAAAAAACTCTAGCTTCATATTCACCAATCGCTATTATTTAGGTGGCCCAATTGCCATGTCGTTGCAACCAATATCAGACATTCCCATAACTTGTTTTGATATTGGCAACGATTTACGAGGTTTTGCATTTTGGTCTAAACCAAATCAGTGGTTAGGGAAAGATGCGTTATACGTGACTACCGAAGCTTTTGTTAATCGAACTGATTTAATGGCTAGTTATCGAAGTCATTTTGACAGTTTACAGGAAATCGAAACAATATCAATTCAACGAGGAGGGGAAATTGTCAATGTCATTCATATCTATCAAGCCAAAAATCTCTTAAAACCTTATCCACGTTCCTATGGAGTTTTATAAATTACTGAATGTGACTTTAAATTATCCTTTTCTTTCCGGTTTGCGTTCACGTGAGGGATTTGCTTAATAGTGGGAATGTAAAAGAAGATGAGAGAGGTTAGCGCAACCTCTCATTAGTTAAGTAACGGATATAATTTAAAAGCATGAGTTATAATTATAGTAGTTAAATATTGGCAATAAACTTGCTGTAGTGATACTGAAGAGCATCTTTGCTAGGTTGATATACAAAATCTATAGGTACAGACAAGTTTTTACCATCTAAATCCGAATATTGTGTCTCTTTAAGACTTGAATGAACTTTTACAGTTACAGTTTTAGGATTAATAGAAATCATATAAAGGTCAAACAAATTATGAATATCTGCCCTTAGTAGTAATCCATTAGTAACGTGATTGGTATCAGTTCCTTGATATGGGATTATATGAGCTGCTTCTAGAACAGCTTCCACATTACAGCCTGTTATGCAACATTTTCCGCTATATGCTTGTAATATTGTTTTACGAAATTTAGGCTGTCCTTGCCGTCTAATAATAGAAGCAAGAACTTTTTCTCTTGCATCTTTAATACTAGTTACTTTAAAAGTATCTTCATCTTTAATTTTTTCTTGAATATCATAAATTATTGAAATATCAGGTTCAGGCACAAAAGTATCAAATTCAGCTATTTCATATAAATTAGTTGGAACTTTCCAAATTTGGACTCCATCTTCTCCTTCAAAACAAGTTGCATCACCTGAAACAAGTAGCTTTCCATCAGGGCTAAAAGAAAGACTTATTGGGTTAGGTGTATCTAAAACATCAATAATTTCTCTCCTATTAAAGTCCCATATTTCAATATTTGTATTGCATCCAGCAACTAAAATTTGTTTGTAGGGATGAATAGCAATATAACGAATAAAATCTGATGTCTCAGATAAGTTATCGACTGACTTACCAGTTGTCAACTCCCAAACTTTTATGCCATATTTCCCACTACCAACTAAATATTTACTATCAGGAGTAATCGCAATATCACCAATAAATTGACCTAATGTATTAAGCAAATCACCTGTATGTGGATTCCAAAGTTTTACAGTACCTTCGTTACAAACACTAGCGAGAATACTTCCATTAGGGCTGAAAACTAACTTATTTACTCTCAAAATGTGTCCTGCAAGGCTACGCAGTAACTTTCTAGTTGCGGCATTCCATAGATATATGGTTGTTGTTTCACCTCGTTCGGATTTATACTTACTTTTTCCACCACTAGCAATAATTTTACCATCTGGACTAAAAGCAACAGAATAGATAGGGTCTTTACGTATTGCTAAAGTATCAATTAAATCTCCTGTTTTCAAATCCCAAATTTTGACCGTTTTATCTGAACTTCCACTTGCAATTGTCTTACCATCTGGACTAATACTAATAGATAAAATTATTTCTGAATGTCCCTCAAGGGTATTAA
>JANNFJ010000871.1:0-12516 GCA_031379725.1 Calothrix sp. OTE_75_metabat_31 | reverse complement strand
AGAAATTTACATCTGAGGCAATAGCGCACTTAAGCAAGTACTTTTATTTAAAGCCAGAAACCATCATCCACATTGAAGCAGCCACACCTCGAACTTTCTACCGCTATACAGCACGAGATAGAGGTATTGTGGGAGGAATTGGACAGCGAGTTCCCACTTTTGGTCCTTTTGGTTTTGCGAACCGTACACCAATTCTAGGATTATGGTTAGTAGGTGACTCTACCCATCCAGGTGAGGGGACAGCAGGGGTCAGTTATTCAGCGCTGACCGTAGTCCGACAAATCGAAGCACAAACATCCAATAATTGAAGTATCGTCTTGTCGGATACGCATCCTGCCTGTCCACTCCCAAAAATTATTTCAATGACAGGCAAGATGCAGATCCTACGATAAAATTACGCGGTGGACTAATTATTTAATCTCTACCTAACTATATTTTGATATGGATATAAATGACGAAATATTCCAGCGGCAAAAATATCCAAAATTTGGACGCAGAAATCCCGAACTGATGGATTTCCAATTTTGGGAATACATGGTTAAAACAGGTAACAGTGCATGGTGGGCAAGGGAACAATTTGGATGCACAAATAAATTACAGGAAGGCCCTATCTGGACTTTTGAAAGAAACGGAATGTCCAGTACATCCCTACCTGATGGTCGGGTAATTTATATCAGCGGCGAACATGAAGACCATTACGACCCTGATTTTTGTATTTACAACGATGTAATTGTATTGTATCCAAATGGCGATATCAAGATTTACGGTTATCCATTAGAGCTTTTTCCTCCCACTGACTTCCATTCAGCAACATTTATAGATAAGTACATATATATTGTTGGAAGTTTAGGATATGTTCAAGACCGAATACCAGGGACAACTCCTGTATATCGTCTTGATTGCCAAACATTGTTGATGGAAAAAATCGAAACCACAGGTAACAATCCAGGTTGGATTTCTGACCACGAAGCTGAATTTGTTCGAGAAAAAAATTGCTTAATCGTTGAGCAAGGTAAAATAATTAAGTTGGAAGGTAACGACCAAGTTTATCTAGATAATACCGAAACCTTTTGCTTAGATTTATCTAGTTCCACATGGTTTTAATCCCGTAGGGGCATGAGATATCGTGCCGTGACTATATATTGTGCCCAATAATACGAAAAATTGTGTTAGCTAAGAGTTCCTCCATATCATTAATTTTGACTTTTTCGAGAAGGCTAAAATCCGGGTTTCTTGAAGAAACCCGGATTCTGACCCTCACGACTGGCAAAATGTATGAAAGTACCAATAAAGCAACATACATACTTCAAGTTGTGATATTTATTTATTTAAATACCAGTAATTTTTATGTCAATCTCAAAAACTGAAGCTAAACAACTATTAGAACGTATTATTTTTGACAAAGAGCGTCCGCAAGATTGGGTGCAAGATGTGTGGGGAATGAGTCCAACTTTGGGAGAAAATGCGGCAAAACTACTCGAAGTATATGATGCATTAATTGAATGCTGTCCAGAAGATAAATTGGAAAATTTGGTACAGAGTCTTTATAGCGACTATTTGGAATAGTATGGTTGTA
Source organism: Calothrix sp. OTE_75_metabat_31 (assembly GCA_031379725.1). GTDB lineage: Bacteria > Cyanobacteriota > Cyanobacteriia > Cyanobacteriales > Nostocaceae > JANNFJ01. Next base: position 10,940 of record JANNFJ010000871.1, on the reverse strand, counting down.
TCTTTCCAATTTTATGGCGAGTTAAATGATTTTTTACCGCGCCGCAAAAGACTTTCAATCATAAATTTTGATGTCAAAGAGCGTGCCTCGATTAAGGATACTATCGAAGCGTTAGGTGTTCCCCACCCAGAAGTATGTAGTATCGAAGTTAACGGTGAGTACGTTGACTTTTCCTACATTGTCAAAGATGGAGATACCATTAATGTTTACCCTATTTCTGCAATACCTGAAAATGCCACGGTTACAAGCGTTGACGTTGGCACACCTGAAATTATTAACTTTGTCCTCGATGTTCACTTAGGAAAACTTGCTACGTCATTGCGCTTATTCGGATTTGACACATTATATAGCAATGATTGCGATGATGAAAAATTAGCACGTATTTCGAGTAGCGAAAATCGGATTTTATTAACGCGAGATCGCGGTTTACTAATGCGGGGTGTTGTTACCTATGGTTATTATGTCCGAAATACCGACCCAAAACAGCAAATAGTTGAGATTATGCAACGGTTTGATTTGTTTAAATTAGTATCGCCGTTTGTGCGGTGCTTGCGGTGTAATGGATTACTCGAAACGGTCGCCAAAAAATCGATTGTTGACCAATTGCCGGAAACGGTGGTATCTGAAATGCATGATTTCCATCGCTGTCAAAGTTGTAACCAAGTATATTGGCAAGGGTCGCATTATCAGAAATTACAAGAGTTTATTAGTCAGATGCTTGAGGTTAATAAGTAGTGCCTAGAAGTGATATGGCAATTCCCAAGCAGATGAAGTATACGTGTAGGGGCGCAAGGCATTGCGCCCTTATTTTGGTGTAAAATGGCTGTACCTCAGTAGGTTGAGAAACACTATAAATTATTTTAAAGCCTTTTAAAGCTAATTATCTCAATACTGCCTCTTGACGAATCAAGACAGTATCTACTCCTACTTTCTCATACTTGTGGCTGATTAATATACTTAGAAATTACGACGTGTGGATGGTGCTTTGTGATGGTGGTTATCGCTAGTATATCTGAAGTGATTTAGGTATCCTATTTTTTAGCAAGGTTACGAAGTTACACTGCTAGCAAAATCTGTAAAGTCTAAGTTTGACAATATGGATTGTACAAAGCTGTATTAAAAATATGTAACCAGTTTTGTATTTATTAGTTTGCAACTTAACTCAGTCTGACTTAATAGCAAAATTACCTGATGATTGTCTGAATCTTCTTTATTTGTTAAGTTAATTCTCGAATAATGAATCGATTCCCAGTTTACTTTGTTAACAAATTGATAGCAGTCTACAATATAAAGGACAAGGAAATATGACAACATCTACAACACCTACTCGGGGTCAAATTGAACGTACATTATCCCAACGCATTCAAGCATTTTATCGGGAGCAACTTGGACATCAACCAAGTAAAGTTACTTGTCAATTGAGCGACAGTAATTTAATGATCGTGATCGAAAATTCTATTACTCCCCCAGAGCAATTACTTGCACAATCAGGTCGGCAAGAACTCGCAGAACAAGTTCGCTCAGATATTGATGACGCTATTCAACCACAACTTAAAGAAATTATCACAGAAATTTTGAATGTTGATGTTTTAGAGTTATTAAGCGATGCAACTCTCGAAACAGGTCGGACTGGTATAATTGGCGTTTTGTCAGAAAGCCCCACCTTTCGCAATCCATCGACAATTTCTCGAATGCGAAAACGCGAATCTGAAAGTCGAAGCGATGAAGACCAAGATGATGAGTAAAAACCGTAATCAATCTAGACAAAAATCCACAGTCCCGTAGCGATCGAGATTTTGACAGACGTAACTATGAATCATCGCTTCTAGTTCTTCGAGCATGTAAGGTTTACAAATGTAATCATCAAAACCAGCCCTAATCAAGCTCACACGTTGGTCTTCCCCCGCTAAAGCAGTAACGGCAATAACTGGGATATGGCAAGTTGAAGGGTCTTGTTTGACAAGTTTGACTATATCTATACCGCTTTGATTGGGCATCAAAACATCCAGTAAAATCAAATCTGGCTGATGCTCTTTGGCAATGAGTAATACATCTGTCCCATCTTGCTGGCTAATAAACCTACAGCCAAATGAATCTAAAGCATAATTCAATAGTAGTAAATTATCTTCATTGTCTTCCACTGCCAAAACCAAGGGCATGTGGAAGTTTTTTGCTTTTTCCCTGCTTATAAATTCATGAGCCAGTTCCATTCTTTCTCCAAACTACTAGGCTTGTTTAAATAATTGGTTTGGTAGTGAAACTCGATTGAGGCATCTTGCGAGCGGATAACCTGCGCTAATTCAAGATTGGCTCTTGTGTCAATTAGACACACCTCAATTATATAGAAAACAGACTTTAAAAACTACTACTATTTTGAGATTTTCTTGAAATATTTAATTATTTTTTAAACTTGTTAACTTTAAGCAGATTGACGATTAAGAAGATCGGAATCTGTAAATCTGGATACAGATGATAATTGCAATCCGTGAAGTTGTGACCATAGCACTACGGTATTGTCAAGGCAGGATAGCCAAGTGACCATAGGGAATATTTCGGCACCTCGGAGGTTTAGACCCTTTTCTGTTATTTCACTGTATTGTCCGGGCACGATGTATCGTGCCCCTATGATTCTATCAAATTGGTATAGATGTAAATTTGAAATAAATTACTTCTACACTTGACACTCAATGTAGTATTTGTGTAGTATGAGTTTAAGAAACAAATAAAACTCCAAAATAAATACGGCAGGATAGGAAGCAATATTAGATATCTCCGAAAATGAACATAAGGGCGCAATGCCTTGCGCCCCTACCAAGGCTTTCGGGCAACGCATAATTAATTTCTACCAGATGTCTATTAAAAGTTCGTATTCGTGTTGAAGGTTATTCGTACATTTGCTATGAGCGCAACTTAAGCTAATCGTAAATATGAATGACAGGAGTGATTAAAATTTTTAATAATACATATACTTGAAGGAGGAAAATAATGCTGAGAACAACTTACTTGAAATCGAACCAACTACATCAAAACATTTTCAAAGCTAGCCAAGTAAGTATAAATTTAAGCATTGTTTTCCAATATGAGCGAACACCGTTTAGGACAAATAGTAATCGAACGTCCGCGTAGTGGGAGGAGAATTAGTCAGAAGAAAGTTACTGGCTATAAAAAAGCTCTCGACAAAATTACACAAGATGCAATAGAAGATGGATTATTTGGCTCTTACCTAATCAAAAATCGCTGGCGTACCAAGTATTTCTCTGATAATTTATCACCATTACGTCGTTGGTTGCGTTCTCAAATTGGCAAACCTTGGGATAGCGTTTACAGCGAACTTTGTCAGAAAATTGAAACCAAAACCCTCGTCGGGCAACATTTGCTTTCACACTTGTGGCAACTAGTCGAACGCGAAGTTATTTTTGTGGATGGTTTGCCATACTCGCTACGTCATCGATACCGCATTAATCCATTAGGTTATTGGCATCAAGGACTCTACGTTCATCCCGAAACAGGTATTCTTTGTGTGGCAAAGAAACTGCCTAAAGTGCTACCAAAAAAGTGCGATGATTTAGTATTTTGCAATGGTTACGAATATCGAAAAATTGACGATATTTGGTATTTGGTAACTTACTTGGATGCGCCCGAAGAAGGCATCAAAAAACGTCAGTGCAACAAAAAAGAAATTAAATTGATTATGCAGCAGTTACAGAAATCATAGAATTGAAGAGAGACGCGATATTAATTGAAGAGAGACGCGATATATCGCGTCTCTACATTGGGGAATAGAAACAAAATATTACAGTTGAATAGGATCGGAAAATGACAGCTAATACCTTTGTGAAAACCTTGGAGATTCTTGAACAATTAAAAACATTAAGCTTAGTTGAAACAGCCGAACTAATTAGGCAAGTTGCAGATACATTTGGTGTTGATGCAACTTCTCGCAGTCGCAGTTTATCTGGATTAAACCAGATTTAAAACCCTTGTATACTTGTAAGTTGGGTGCAGTGTAAACGAAACCCAACAGTAATTGCAATTTGAAAATAAAAAATGTGAACTGAAATGGATAATATATCAGCAGCAATCATCCAAAAATTGCGTCAACGAACGGGTGCCGGAATGATGGATTGTAAAAAAGCTTTAGTTGCAAGCAATGGGGATATTGTTAAAGCTGAAGAATGGTTGCGGAAAAAAGGTGCTATTTCGGCTGGGAATAAAAGCGATCGCGCTACGGCTGAAGGTACAATTGCTAGCTATATTCACACAGGTGGGAAAGTCGGTGTCATGGTGGAAGTTAACTGCGAAACCGATTTTGTAGCACGAACTGAAGACTTTCAAGCTTTGGTACGTAACATCGCAATGCAAATTGCCGCTTGTCCCAACGTAGAGTATGTGAAGGTTGGAGACATTCCTGTTGATGTGGTATCTAAGGAAACCAGCATTGAAATGGAACGCGATGATTTAGCGAATAAACCTGCAAATATCTGCGAGAAAATCGTTAAAGGACGAATTGACAAGCGTTTGCAGGAAATATGTTTGTTGAATCAGCCTTATGTACGCGACCAGAATATTACAATTGAGGAATTGATACAACATAATATTGCCAAGCTTGGCGAAAATATTCAAGTACAGCGTTTTGTACGGTTTGTGTTGGGTGAAGTTTAAGTAATTTACCGTCAGGATTTGAAAAAAACGCGATAAATACATTCGTAGGGGCGGGGTGACCCCGCCCCTACGACTAACCCAAATTCAGACGGAAAATAAGACTTCGGTGATTTTTCTATAAAGAATGAAACAGCCCTGCCTTCTTAAGGGGGGTTGGGGGGATCTAAAGCTATCCCTTGCAGTATTGCCATCCATATCCGCTACTATAGAAAAAACTAGCGATCGCAAAACTTAGTATTATGCTGCGAGAAAAGCTTAAGGAAGAATTAGACAAGTTAAACGAACAACAACTTCACAAAATCGCTGATTACATTGCTTTCATTGATTTTCAATCCAAGCAAGTTGAAGCATCTGTTCCATTTTGGCAAAAAGCAACACCCGCAGAACGAGCGAAAGAGTTTCAACAATGGGTTTCGCAGCTTTCTAGAAACGGCGTAAGTTTACCCGATGAAGCCTTTAGTCGTGACAGTATTTACGAAGAATGACAAGATACCTACTTGACACAAATATAGTTTTACGCTTCTGTAACTCGGACGATGTACAGCATCACCTGACAACAAGTGTTGTATCTTATTTACTAGCACGAGGAGGGTAGCAGCAGCATCATATACTCTAACTGACTAGTTGACAAAAATAGTACAAAAAAACTATAAAATAGTAAAAATGATATCAAAACCCATCACTACTTATGAATATCAACGAGTACATCGCATCCAAGCAAAACGCGATTAAGCGGATTCCTTCAGACATTCGGGAACGCTGGAATAATCGGGTGGTGAAATATTCTTGGCATTTGATGGGGGTTGATGGGGCAAATCAGTATCTTGCAAATTATGGGAATGGAATTAGCGTTATCAAAGCGATTGGTTTAGCTATATGTGCGGAGTCAGAAGGCTATCCGGAAGTAGCTTTGGGGTTTTGGACGCGGGCATTTGAGATTGAGACGGGGGTCACTCCACCGACACCCCGACAAGCGAAGATGCGAAAACCTTTAGCTGAAGTAGTTTCGGATGCATCAACCACACCGGAGTGGAAAGCAAAAATTTTTGTCCCCGAATTACCATCGCATCTACAACCTGAAAGTATTGTGACGATGCAGGCTGTTGATGCACCATTTGAGCGCGAATACTATATTAACTCAGACCTATATTGGGGACAACCAAAACGCGATGGTAGTCGTAGGGTAATTATTGCCACACCCGAAAAGGTTTACTATCAATCGCGTTCCACGAATTTGAAGGGACAACCCAATCATGAAATCGATGCGGCTTTATTAGATGCGGTTTGCAAAATTGGTAATTTTGTGATAGATGGAGAATTATATTATCGTTCGGTAACTGGAAGTGAGCATCGTACCGCACCGCAAGCCATCACAGCAAATATTGCCGCAGGTACGGATGTTCCCGCAGTGGCGATTTATGGGATTTTCAAGGCTTTATGGTACGCAGGATGCGACTTAACAACCGCAACAGAAGCTGAGAGAATTAAAGCAGGAGAGGAAATTGGCAAGCATTTGCCGAGTGAATTTTTCGAGGTGCTTCCGACAGCGCGATCGCAATCCGAAAAACTTGCATTAGCAACGCAGCAGTTAGCATCCAATCGAGAGGGTGAAATTTGGGTTTTGAGTAATTGCTATTATGTTGGTGGAAAAGACGGTCACAGCCAAGCAATGGTTAGAACCAAATATGCTTTAGAACTCGATTTGGTAATTACCAATTTATCTTTGACAAAATCTGCTGGTAGACCTTTTGGTGCAATCAAAGTTGCACAAGAAGTCAATGGTAAATTAGTATTACTTGGTTCGGTAGGGACAGGTTTTTCTCAAGCTGATATGAAAGAAATTGCACAACGTCATGCAGCAAAACCCGGAACTGTAAAAATTACGGTACGTTCCCAAGGTTTAACGGAAACTGGTAAGTTGTGGCACGGTAGATTTATTGGTTTATGTGAGGATTGAAATCGATTGATATTGTAGGGGGACGATAGTATCTGAGGAACCATCCCTTATTGAAGGATTTTTCGTTAGCCGACGATATTGTAAGGGCACGATACTATCGTGCCCTTACGTGCAACTAAGGAACTATCCCTGATTGAAAGATTTTTCGTTATCCGACGATATTGTGGGGGCACGATATATCGTGCCCCTACAGCTAAATATGAAGAAAACTTCAGAATCTGCCCTCAATCGATAAATATATCAATAAATTCTTCAAAATTACCTGAAAATATCCAGTTTGCTGCCAAATTCTGATATTTTTTGCATTCGAGTGGGAAGAATAGATTGGTAATCAATATTGCACAATTATGGCAGACGGGCAGATAACGATTATAGGCTACGAAATTGGAGAACAAATTTATCATGGCTTGAGGACGCTAGTTTACCGGGGTCAGCGGTTGAGCGATAATCAACCTGTAGTTATCAAAATCCTCAAAAATAATCCAACTGCTGTAGAATTAGCGCAGTTTCAGAATCAATATATTATTGCTAAAAATCTGGATTTACCAGGAATTATAAAATTATATAGTTTGGAAGCATATCAAAACGGTTATGCGTTGATAATGGAGGATTTTGGTGGTGTTTCTTTAAAATATTATGTTCATAACTATATAGATATATTTAATAATGCATCGCTATGTGAATTTTTAGAAATTGTAATTCAAATAGTTGATATTTTAGCTGGATTATATAACCACCAAGTTATTCATAAAGATATTAAACCTGCCAATATTTTAATTAACCCAGATACTAAGCGAGTTAAACTTATCGATTTTAGTATTGCTTCGTTATTACCAGATAAAACATCTATTCTAATTAATCCGAATCTATTAGAGGGAACTTTAGCTTATATTTCTCCGGAACAAACTGGGCGGATAAACCGGGGAGTTGATTACCGTAGCGACTATTATTCTTTGGGTGTAACAATATTTGAATTACTGACGGCAAAGTTACCGTTTGAGTGCGATGACGCAATGGAATTGATTCACTGCCATATTGCGAAACAAGCACCACAAGTAAATACTTTAAATGCAACAGTTCCTTTTATATTATCTCAATTTGTTAGCAAGTTAATGGCAAAAAATCCAGAAGACCGCTACCAAACACCTTTAAAAATTAAACAACATTTGGAAATTTTTTTGCAAACGTTACAGTCAATTATAACGGTTAAAAAGGTAACCATAAGCCAGGACAATTTGCCAATTAGCTATTTAGATGAATCCGGATTAGTTGAAGCGGAACGATATCGCATTATCGGAAAACGTTTAGAAGCAATGGATTGCTACGACCATGCGATCGCATTCACAAAACAGCGCGGGTATTTGCAGGAAGAAGCGCTAGCAAATGAACTTGCTGGTCAATTTTATCTAAGTTTGGGTAAGGAAAAGATTGCTCAAGTTTATATAACCGAAGCTTATAATTGTTATATTCGTTGCGAAGTGAAAGCAAAAACAGATGATTTAGAAAAACAATATTCATATTTGGGTCATCAAGAAATAAATACTATTTATCAAAGCTTATCAGATGAAGAATCAACGGTTAGTTCTAATATTTCTAACTTTTTGGATTTAGAAAGCATTCTCAAAGCTTTACATACACTTTCGAGCGAAATTAAACTCGACCAATTACTCAGCACTCTAATTTGGGTGGTAGTAGAAAATGCTGGTGCAAATCGAGGCATTCTGCTTTTGCCTAATTCAGTTAACGAATGGGAAATTGCTGCTCGATATCGGGATGGTTTTGCTTGTAGTATAGGAATTAATCAAAAAGAGTTTCCTGCTATTATTGTAAATCAAGTTCAACGTACTCAGCAGGGGATTATCGTTAATAATACCATCGGAAAAGATTATTTTATTGGCGATACTTATTTAGAAAAAGAACAACCCCAAAGTTTCTTATGTTCTCCAATCATTAATCAGGGTAAAGTTATTGCAATTTTGTATTTAGAAAATACCTTAACTACTAATGTATTTACAGATTCCCGATTGCAAATTTTAAATTTTCTTTGCACTCAAGCTGCAATTTCAATCGAGAATATTCGTCTCTTCCAACAATCTCAAGCATATGCTCAACAATTAGAAAACTCGTTGCAAGATTTACAACAAGTCCAAAACGAACTACTACAACGTACTGAAGAACTGCGACTTAGTGAAGCACGATTTGTACGAGTCGCAGATAACATCCCAGGAATGATTTACCAAATTCGGTACGATGCAGATGGTTCAATTTCGTTACCTTATGCAAGTTCCGGATGTCGTGAATTATTTGAAATGACTCCGAGAGAAGTAGCAATGGATGCATTGTTATTATTTCCCAAACTGCATCCAGATGACCGTCAACATTATGAAGAGTCGGTCAAAATTTCTGCCCAAACGATGCAACCTTGGACATGGGAAGGGCGATTTAATTTAAATTCGGGTAAAGAAAAATGGGTGCAAGCAGTATCCCGACCGGAATTACAAACTGACGGGTCGATAGTTTGGGACGGTGTGATGATTGATATTACCGAAAGAAAAGCTACAGAACAAGCTTTACGACGAAGTGAAGAACGTTTGCGAAGTGTGACGGGTTCTGCACCTGTGATTCTTTACGCTGTTGACTCCAAGGGTCGATTTACTTTTTCCGAGGGTCAAGGCTTAGAAGCTTTGGGGTTAAAATCGCGTGGGGTTGTTGGAGAGTCGATTTACGAACTTTATCATGAATATCCAGATGTAATTGAAAATATTAATCGGACATTAGCTGGTGAATCGTTAACCTATAAATCAAATATTGCTGGTGTATTTTTAGAGACTCGTTACACGCCAATTTATAATAAATTCGGTGAGGTTGAAGGTGTAATTGGCGTGGCAATTGATATTAGCGATCGCAAATTTGCCGAGGCTGCTTTGGAAGCGAGTTTGCAGCAAATTGAATATCAAGCTAATTTACTACGTAGTGTTATCGATGCTACCTCGAATTGGATTTTCGTAAAAGATCGAAATTTCCGGTATATTCTTGTTAATAAAGGTGCTGCGGATGGAATTGGGAAACCTTTTAAAGATATTCTTGGTAGAAATGATTTAGAGGTTGGTTTTCCTGCTGAGTTAGTATTTGGAAATCCTCGGAAAGGTATTTGCGGGTTTCGTGCTGATGATGAAGCAGTGTTAGCAGGTGAAACTATTCATAATCTTTACGATGTAGTAACTGTTGCCGATGGTTCGCAGCGAATTCACGATACGCAAAAAATACCATTACGCGATTACGAAGGTAATATTATTGGGATTGTCAATATTGGGATTGATGTTACCGAACGTCGATTAGAAAAAATTCAATTACGGGAATCTCAACAATTTTTAAAGTTAATTTTAGATACAATTCCCCAACATGTGTATTGGAAAGATAGTGATTTAGTTTATTTAGGATGTAACCGCAATTTTGCTCGTATCGCTGGAGTCGATTCACCCGAAAATATCATTGGTAAAACCGACTACGATTTACCTTGGAATAAAGAAGAAACCGATAAATATAGTAAGTGTGATTACGCTATCATTAAATCCGGTCATCCCGTCCTAGATATCATCGAACCGCAACTTCAAGCCGACGGCAAGCAAGCTTGGATTGAAACCACCAAAGTACCTCTCCATGATGCCGAAGGTAATATCATTGGTATTTTAGGCGCTTTTCACGACATTACAGTACGTAGAGAAGCCGAAATGGCACTCCAGCAAGTTAACGAACAACTCGAACAACGTGTCGAACAGCGTACCGCTGAACTGCGAGAAGCAAAGGAAGTTGCCGATAGTGCAAATCGTGCTAAAAGCGAGTTTTTAGCGAATATGAGCCACGAACTTCGGACACCTTTAAATGGTATACTTGGCTACACGCAGATTCTGCAACGCGATCGCAATTTTGACCTGCAGTACAAGCATAAAGTAGAAATTATTCACCAATGCGGTTCGCACTTACTCACACTGATTAATGATATTCTCGACCTGTCTAAAATAGAAGCTCGTAAGTTAGATTTATCATTAAGCGACTTTAATCTAGAGTCATTTCTTCAAGGTATTATCGAAATTTGCGCCATTCGTGCCGAACAAAAAGGTATTACTTTTGTTTACGAATTTTTGGACAAATTACCAGCAGTTGTGCAGACCGATGAAAAGCGTTTGCGGCAAGTATTAATTAACTTATTGGGTAATGCAATTAAATTTACCGACAGCGGTAAAGTTACTTTTAAAGTTGAAGTTATTGGTCAGGGGTCAGGGGTTAGGGGTCAGGGGTCAGGGGTCAGGGGTCAGGGGTC
>JANNFJ010000866.1:0-1819 GCA_031379725.1 Calothrix sp. OTE_75_metabat_31 | reverse complement strand
CAAACCGGATTCCTATATATGAGAATTATTGAGCAACTGAAACAACGAGCAAAGCGATTAAAGACAGATTTATACACGCTTTATTTAGCCTATGGCGACCCTCGCGTACCTTGGTATGCAAAAATAATTGTAGCTTGTGTAGTGGCTTATGCTTTTAGTCCGATTGATTTAATTCCCGACTTTATCCCGATTTTAGGCTATCTAGATGATCTAATTTTGGTTCCCCTTGGCATTACACTTGTCATCAAGCTAATTCCCAAGGAAGTAATGGAGGAATACAGAATAAAAGCACAATCGAATACACAGCGCAATAAGCCGAAAAATTGGATAGCAGCAGCAGTTATTATATCTATTTGGGTGCTACTTTGTGTATTTTCAGTTCGTTTTGTACTCCGATTGATTCATAAGTAAGCTAAATTTTTGCTACTCTTGATTAAAGTGGTATTTAACATCTCTGTGAATCAAACAACGTTACCAAAATCAGTACAAACTCAAACAACGGTACGACCAAATTACTATCCCCTCAGTGTCGCACCGATGATGGATCGTACTGACCGCCATTTTCGTTATTTTATGCGGCAAATCACCAAGCATACTTTACTGTATACCGAAATGGTGACGACTGCGGCGATTATGCACGGCGACAGAGAGCATCTTTTAGGGTTCTCTCCCGAAGAAAAACCGCTAGTTTTACAGGTTGGTGGTGATAAACCCAAGGAACTCGCCGAATGTGCGCGAATAGCACAAGATATGGGATATGACGAGATTAATTTGAATGTCGGATGTCCTAGTAGTCGCGTTCAGGATGGTAATTTTGGTGCTTGTTTGATGATGCAACCGCAAAAAGTTGCTGACTGTGTAGCTGCGATGATTGCCGCTGCTGATATTCCCGTCAGCGTCAAACATCGGATTGGGGTAGATGATGTTGATAGCTACGAAGATATGAGGGAATTTGTGAGTGTGATCGCACTCGCTGGGTGTAGAGTATTTAACGTACATGCTCGTAAAGCTTGGTTAAAAGGTTTGAGTCCCAAGGAAAACCGCGATATTCCCCCTTTACGTTACGCTGATGTTCATCGTCTCAAAGCCGATTTTCCCGACTTGTTTATTGAAATCAACGGCGGATTGACAACTTTAGAACAAGTAAGTGAGCAATTACAGTCAGTTGATGCCGTGATGATAGGGCGTGCAGCGTATGAGAACCCGTATCTTTTTGCTAATGTAGATTCGCAATTTTACGGAAGTACTGCCATACCATTGACCCGGCATCAAGTCGTCGAAGCCATGTATCCATATATTGATAAATGGACTGCGAAGGGTTTGAAGCTGAATAAAATCACCCGTCACATGTTGCAATTATTCGCAGGGCAACCCGGAAGTCGTGTATGGAAACAACATATTACCGAATATTCCTGCCGTGTAGGTACAAATTCGCAAGTTGTCGCACAAGCATTAGCTTTAGTGCCGAATTGTGCTGAGGTCGGTGTGGGGTTGGACTCAGATGCCCGACTTCTTGGAGGATAACGCTGGCGAATTACGGGTAATACCCCTTAATACTGGCAACATATAGCCTTATCGACGAATGCCTCAAATCCCGCCCTAGCATCGAATGGTAGGGCTAATAGGAACAAAGCCTGCGGTGGCGCAGGCTAAGTCCCAAGGGGACACGCACTCGCGTTCGTCCCGATTAACCCCAGGCTTGAAGCCTGGGGCGGGATTTTGGGCAAGCGATGGGTCTAGCCCTCTATTGGACAGCAGCATCCGCAGAAGTTGTCGGGGATCTGAACAAGTCCTACATTACTATGGATTAAATGGTTTT
>JANNFJ010000857.1:0-5928 GCA_031379725.1 Calothrix sp. OTE_75_metabat_31 | reverse complement strand
CAAGGCATCGGGCAACCGCTGCGGAACAGGTGCATCTAAGCGTACCGACGGATTAGTACCTCCTTGATAACCAGGTTCAAGTGGATAAACCTCGGACATTCGCTGTTCTAACCATTTATGCAACACCAAAATCCGCCGACTTGGTTGCCCTGGAATTCCAGCCTCTTCACATGCTTTGGTAATCATATTGTTCATCTGACGGCGAAAAAAGCGGATTTTAGTCGGTGCTTCTCCAGCTACCGCAATTGCTTCCTGTATTGCCGTCCGCAGCCACAGCGAATTTACCTGCGTACTAGGACAATATTGTGCGTAGCGAAACGAGTCCGTCTTCGCTATGACATCCGACGGACTTTCGCAAATTAAAACTTCCCAAACTTTCTTCTGATTTTCGTCCAAAATCGGACGCGAGTAAAAATCGAGTTCCCAAATACTGCCCATTCTATGCCGTTTGAAATTTGGCTACATTTCTTATCATACGAGGGAATGGGAACTAAGCGAGTGCAAGAAGACGGCAAAGAGGTGGTTGACGAGAAGCTAAAAGATAGAACGTTAATTAAAGTTTTGACTGTTACCTGTACGTAAGTAATGACTAAATGGCTATCTAAAGGCTAGGATGAAATCAATACCTAAATCCTTATTATTTACTTATTACTCTCCAAATCATTAGTTATATAGATAAAATCACCTCTCCCACTCAATAACGGGCGGGGGAAAGAGCGCCCCTACTCCTATCTACAACCATGAAAAGCCGCCGTTATCCTCCCGCATATTTTCGCTACTTCAAAGCTAGATTGTCGAATTTAACACGTCCGAGCATTTGGGGGACTGCCATTTTCCTTTCTGTTATTGGGTTGGTAATCAAAGAATACTGGACAAATCCAGCTATATTTACCAATCGTCAATCAAAACCGGTTGCAACGCAAAAGGAACCAAACCCGACGCTTTCACCTGAAGACCGGGCGAATGTTGCTGATATTGATAATTTACCTGTTTTAGTTTACGACTCCCAGGTTGATTTGCCCCCCGCATTAGATGCAGAACCAGTTGCTAAACCCAACCAACAAACTAAAACTCCCTTAGAAGAAGCACTTAGCAAGCAACAAACACCAAACGATACAAAATCGAATATTGCGAATAATTCTGTGCCTTCACCCAAATTCAATAATCCTTTTTTGACACAAGCCGAAAATTTATTGCACTTTGGCAATATCGGTCGCAATAATAGATTTGCCCAATTGAATGCGTTAAGACCATCGGATCGAGAGAACCAAGCTAATTTTTCGTCTAATTTCCAAATTGGACTGACGAGAAAAAATAACTCCTCCGATAAAGCGGTTGCTGTGAATCCCCTACAAGCTGCACTCAACTTATCCTCTACAACTGAGAATTTGCCTAATTCGGTCAATGCTAGTTCTAGCCTAAATTTATTACAACCATCTTTGAATCAATCGTTCAACCCCAATCAAACTACTCAAGATTCAAATTCCGCAAATTCCAATTTAAATACCACCAACAATTTCGGGCAACTCCAGCCCACAGATAACCTACCACAAGCCACAACATCACGCACTGGCTTAACGCCAGAAGGAATTAATGCTCTTACCCCTGCGCTTAAGACTCCAGCGCGGTCACAATTTGGGAGTATTCCCAATTCTACGGGGTACGTACAACCTAATGTTACAGACCCGTCAATATATAACGGTAATTCCAACAATGGTTCCATAACCCAGCCGCAAATATATAACGGTAATTTAAATAATTCAAACAACAACAACAATTTAAATAATCAATCGTTGCCTAGCAATACACAATCAGTACCAATAACACCTGTGACGTTGCCTGTGCCAAACTACACTACGCCTTATTCTTTAAATCTGAATCGAAGTGGTGCATCTTCAAACCAGCAAATTAATAATGGTGCTTTGATTAATCAAGGGTCGCAGCAACCAACTCAGGTGCAGCAGTATAATCCATCATCGCCCAATTTATTGCCGACTCAGTACCCAAGTGCTGGGCAGGGGATACGCTATTAGGAAGAGAGACGCGATCGCGCAAGCGACTTCGTTGGCGCTGCCCGTTGGCGCAGCCGCCTTTTCAGGGCAAGGGCTTAGGAGTATCGCACTTTTTTGCCAAGAGGCTTTCAATAAATTATTTAGTTAGTACGTAGGTACGTAGGATAGGCATCCTGCCTGTACGGTCTGGATGCCTATCCTATAAATATTTTTAATTGTAAACCTCTAAAAAAGTAATTTTTGTAAGCAAGTAAGGAATAAACGCAAAATTAAACTTTAGCATCCAAAACGGGATTGTGGATTTTTTAAAGTAGAGAAATAATATGCCGTACAGTGAATTTTCTTTAGCTAAAGTTAAGAAAAAATTTGAATTAGCAACTTCTGAAAATACGAATATTTTCGCTGACGTTGCTGAACTTACATGTAGCGAATATTTGGTAGAAACACTCGCATATAATGTTCCGCTAGCTTTAGCAAGTAATAGTGAAAAAGCCCGATCGGAAATGATTATTACACCAATTTTAATTGAAGTTAGGAAGCAATTAAAGCCTCAATTTAGTTTATTTTCCGGAGTTGATTTTACCGTTGATAGTGAACAAAGTTTAAATGGATATTGTGATTTTATTATTAGTAATTCATTAGAACAGCTATTTGTTAGCGCACCAGTTGTAATGTTGGTTGAAGCCAAAAACGAAGATATTAAGGGTGGATTGGGGCAATGTGTCGCAGAAATGTTTGCGGCTCAAATATTTAATGCTCGTGAAGATAATTCAATTAATAGTATTTACGGATGCGTAACTTCTGGTACTAATTGGAGATTTTTGAGGTTGGTTGATAAAGTCATTGAGATTGATTTAATTGAATATTATCTAACAAATATTAATAAGATTTTGGGGATTTTGGCTCATGGAATTAGTGGAAATTTGTAATTGTTTTGGTATAATTAATATCTGGATGAAGATTTTTTAATTTATGTAATAATAAGGGCGGGGAGACCCCGCCCCTACGGTTGTTTCATGTATTGCAAATTTTTTAAAATCGCTTGATTATTGCATCGGCAAATTCGGAACACTTCAATTCCTTGACTGGTGGTTCCATTAACCGGGCTAAGTCATATGTTACTTGACCTTGTGCGATCGCCAAACCCAATCCTTTCTTAATCAAGTTGGCTGCTTCTTGCCATCCCATAAATTCCAGCATCATCACGCCTGATAATATCACCGAACCGGGGTTGATTTTATCTAAACCAGCATGTTTGGGGGCAGTACCGTGAGTTGCTTCAAATATGGCACAAATATCACCAATATTAGCACCCGGTCCCATTCCTAATCCACCCACAATAGCCGCTGCTGCATCGGATAAGTAATCCCCGTTTAAGTTCATTGTTGCCAGAATCGAATACTCATCGGGACGGGTTTGGATTTGCTGGAAGATGCTATCAGCAATTCTGTCATTGACCATGATTTTATCTTTCCATTTGCCGTCCCCGTGGGTTACCCAAATTGTATTAAGAACTGTTTCAACTTCCTTGACAATTTGCGCTTGCTTCTGGGGGGTCAAATTATCGAAACCAGGGTCAATCATGCGGGCATTTTCTTGGGAAGAAATATTGGGATTGTTTTCTTTATTCCCCAAAATCCACGATTCTCTCTCGGTGACACACTCGTTGCGAAATTCACTGGTTGCTAGTTCGTAGCCCCAATCCCGAAACGCACCTTCGGTGTATTTCATGATGTTGCCCTTGTGTACCAAAGTTACCATTTGTTTCTTTTTTGGTAACAACAAAGCATGTTTGATGGCACGACGGACGAGACGCTGCGAACCTGTTTTACTGATGGGTTTAATGCCAATACCCGCATCAAGGGGAATTTGCTTTTTCCCGTGTTCGGGAGTTGCGGGAATCAGTTCTTCGTTAATAAATTTAATTAGCTTGACACCAATTGGGTCGCCTTGTTTCCATTCAATACCCACATAAATATCTTCGGTGTTTTCTCGATAGACTATGATATCGAGCTTTTCGGGAGTTTTATGGGGTGAAGGTGTACCCGCATAATAGCGACAGGGACGCACGCAAGTATACAAGTCAAAAATTTGACGTAGCGCCACGTTTAACGAGCGAATGCCACCACCAACGGGTGTAGTTAGGGGCCCTTTGATGGCAATGCCGTATTCTTTAATAGCGGTAAGAGTATCCTGCGGTAAATACTGATATGTACCGTATAAATCGCAAGCCTCATCACCCGCATAAACCTTGAACCAGTTAATTTTTCGTTTACCTTTGTATGCGGTTTCGACCGCTGCATCTAAAACAAGTTGAGTCGCAGGCCAGATATCGATGCCAGTACCGTCCCCCCGGATAAACGGTATAATTGGATTATCGGGAACTACAGGTTCGCCGTTTTTGAAGGTAATTTTTTCTCCCGTTGTGGGAGAATTAAGTTTTTCGTACATTTGTAACACTCCTGATATTCTTTGCCGCAACAAAATATATCCCCATATATAGCTTGGGGCAAAAAGTTTTTTTGGGAAATAACGCAGATTTTCCTATTCTATTTTCACACAGCCGAGTCTGGCGTTAAGTTGCTGTTGTGCCGCAAATGCATTATGGATATGCAGACTGGAGGGTTCAAAACTTAACTTACTTATTAGGGCTTATGCAAAAACTCTCCCAAGCCTTCTTGACTCCGTGTCACGCCAGACGCTACAACGGGGGGAACCCCCGCACGCAACTGGCTCCGCAACGCGCTGGCTCCTCTGTGACTCTGTGGTTCGTTTCATGAGAATTGCGTAAAGCCGAAGATTAATTCAAAACTCAATTTGGTGTACTCTTTTAAATATACAGCAAAATAGCAGCAATGACCCAGAAGCGCGAAATTACAATTCGAGTCACCGAGCAAGAGTTTGCAATGTTGGAAACCCACTGTCAGACGTTAGGTCGGACAAAAACCGAAATTTTGCGTGAATTTATTAGGACTTTAGGAAATTCGCCCACTTTAGCGACTTTTAATCGCCAAAGTAAATGTCAGTAAGGTTTACGATGATTTCTGCCTACACAACGGCATTACCAAATTGAACATCATTTCAATAACCTATTCTACAACTAATAATATGACAGACTCTATGACTTTATCAGGCAATGCAAGCGATATCGACTCTCTGCGTACCCAATTAATCGGTGGTTCTGAAAAAGTTCAGCAACAATTAATTCCCCAGTTGGCTGGTGAGGGCGATAATGGATTTGATATACTAATGGAATTTCTATATCAACGCCGCGAAAACCCTGCTAACTCCGTCGATGGCAAAGTTTATCAACTCTTATTTAATTCCGACTCCGATAAAGCTAAAGAATTTTTACAAATGCATTTTCCCGCAGGGGTAGTACCGCTAAAATCTGAACGTAATATTGATTATAGGGAATTGCAACAACAGCTTGCCCTTCAAAACTTTCAAGCTGCCGACCTCGTAACGATTCAAAAAATGTGTGAAGTCGCTGGGGCAAGTACAGTCCAAAGGAAATGGCTGTATTTTACCGATGTTGATAATTTCCCCATTAGTGATTTGCAGACAATTAATAAGTTGTGGTTAGTTCATTCGGAAGGGAAATTTGGCTTTTCGGTGCAGCGCGAAATTTGGCTGGCACAGGGTAAAAAGTGGGATAATCTTTGGACAAAAATTGGCTGGAAAGATGGAAATAACTGGACTCGCTACCCAAACGGGTTTACTTGGGATTTAAATGCCCCTAAAGGTCATTTACCTTTGTCGAACCAATTGCGAGGTGTACGGGTAATTGCTTCTTTGATGGCACATCCAGCGTGGAATTAGGAGTGATGGGTATTGAACTAGAAATTTAATGCCTAGCTCAATTTTTTTATTTTTCTACTCCCTACTCCCTACTTATAACAATGGCAAATGTTCG
>JANNFJ010000833.1:0-3347 GCA_031379725.1 Calothrix sp. OTE_75_metabat_31 | reverse complement strand
AATCTAGACTCGAATAATTGCTTGATACAATCTCTTATCTCCCATATTTGATTGGGAAAATGCTCTTTAGAACCAGGGCTAAAATTAACAGTGGCACAACGCACGCTGTTAGCAGAAGAACCCAAAGGATTGTCAACCTGTAAACTAGCAACTTGAAATGCGATCGCATCAATATCTATACGTAGACGTTTGCCATCATCAGAAGTTTTAAACAGGTTCTGACTTTTAGGATTCTGTAAAACTTGTAAAATTTTTTCTAATAAATCGCTATAGTCTACGCAGACTAGCTCATTACTGCCAAGTTGTATGCTGTTCACCCTGTTAACTCCTAGCCACCATCATTAACACTTGATGACTTTTGAGTGTAAGTCTTATAGTCATCCTTATTTTTTATAGCCCTTACTATGCACTAAGTAAATCAGTAAAAATATTTAAAATTATTGGTTAATTTCTATTAATTTTGACATGTCGTAGGTGTTGGATGCCCGACAATTCCTGCGGATACCGATGGAGGGTCAAGGGCATCACACCTAATTGAACGATTTTTCGTGATTCCACGCTATTGTAGGGGCACGATGTATCGTGCCCCTACGGGTATCACCCCTCACATAATGATTTTTCGTTAGCCGACAAGATATAGAGACGCGTATCGAAGCCGGCGAAGCTATGCTAACGCGTAGCGTGCCGCATCGGCAAATTTCGCGTCTCTACACTGATATTTTGCATCAAATAAAAATATTTTAATAGTCGTAGGGGCACGATATATCGTGCCCTTACCGATATATCGTGCCCCTAACAATTATTGTATGCAAACGACAATAGCTGTAATCACCACAATAAACTAGGTAAACTAGCAATTACAGTTGCAACAAACGTCCACATCGAAAATCTTTCAATATCAGCCTCATCCAACGCATACCCCATCTGAAATAAGGATGCAAGTAGTCCACCCAACAGAAAGCATAAAAGCAGAATATACTTGACAACAATCATATTCGCTCCTTATATTTTTGATAATTTAGCATTTGTGGAAAATCATTTGAATCCAGCAGCGATACAACCCAAAATTAATGTCATGAAGTGCGTGCATATATATACTTTATATTTTGAACTTTTTCTCGTTAGTTATCAGTAAGCAAAATCACTTTTTAATAAATACTTTAAGGGAGTAGGGAGTAGGAAATATGAAGAGGGGAAGAACTGGAGAACTAGGAATATGCGCTCCTTAAAGTTCTTCGTTAATTCTTTCCCTCTCCCCTACTCCCCACTCTCTTATTTTTATTTCGTAACAAAAAATACATATTTAATAAAAGTGGGCACAATAAGGCTGTGCAACTACTGAATATCAGGGGGAGAGTGGGTAATGTATGTCTGATATAAAAATTATTCGTGCAGCTTTTCGGGAAATCCAGAAGCTTCCACCTGCTGACTTGCAAAGAATTTATCAAATTTTGTATCGGCTAAGTCAAGGAGATGAGAGACATACCAAAGCGTTAAGGGGGTTTGCAAATTTATTGCGGACTCGTTTGGGAAAATGGCGTGTAATTTGGCAGCGTCAGGAAAGTAGCGATATTGTGGTGATTAAAGCGGGGTTGCGGGGTGGGGTTTATGATGATGCGTTTGAGGAACGCGATCGCGCTGACCCCCAAACTATTGAGGAACTTCTCAATCCGGCTGGGACTGCACTTGCTGAAAATCCGGCCTATCAATGGAATCAAGAACAGGACACGGATTGGTATCGATTTGTCTATGGTAGTTATCGGTATTCGCCGATTTTGACGCACTATCAACGTAATATCCTTGACGAACCTTTGAAAATTTTGTGTTCGCAGTATCAACCAACCGCAGTCCATGAGTTTGAAGATAGTTCTTGCATTGTTATCCAAAGCGCACCGGGAACCGGCAAAACAGTTTGTGCAACTTTGTTTGCATGTGAAATTAACCGCACTTACGGATGGAATACAATGTTGATTGTACCGGAAGCTTTGCGGCGCGATATTGCAGAATTTTCGGAAGTCAAACAGTCGCTTAATAATGAAAATTTTTGGTTGGGTACTTTTCCCCAGTGGTTGGGAAAAATCAATCCGGAATTTGCGAATAACTTGGCATCACCGCAACAAGAGTTAGAAGCATTACGGCAAGCAATCAAGTTTACTCGTCATACCGATATTAGTACGAGTGATGTCATGCTTTACCAAGCATTTGTGTTGGATGAAACTAATCGTCAGCATGATAAAAATGTCATGTATCAAGTCAATTCAAATCGACTCGATGATTTATTGCGAATTAGTAAAAAGCACTTCTATAAGGCTTTATCTTGCCGAATTTGTCGCTCGGATGCTGCAAAAATTTTACAAAACTCCTCAAATATAAATCCGAGTAATTCTGATTGCACTTTATTAATAATTGATGAAGCTCAAGATTATTTACTCAGTGAGTTACAAGCAATTATTTCCGTTTGTAAATCATGGTCAGCGCAGGGACATCAAACTTACTTATGGTTGTTAGGTGATTTAAATCAACGCATTCATCCAACTGATTTTAATTGGCGACAATTACAAATCAAAAATAGCATCGAATTAGTTCGTAATTATCGTAACTCCAGGCAAATATTAGAATTTGCTAACCAGTTTTGGCGCGTAGCTAAGACGATTACAGCTAAGAACAAATGTAAAGAGTTACCAATACCCGCAAATCCCAAATATGCTTTCGAGACCGGGGATACAGTCCGATTACTGGAATGCAAATCCAAGGCTTCAGCAGTGGCATTTTTAGAAAAGCTAGCTGGTGAATGCGGACGTGAAGAAAATCATAGATACCTCCTTCGAGACTTAGCTAAAGCAGTTAAAATACTTTCCAATGAAACTTTAAATTCTCATAATAATTTGGTAATTTTGAATGCCGAAAAAGCCAAAGGCAGAGAATTTGAAGCTTGTGTAGCATTCTGTTTATTTGAAGGTAAAACAGCCCCAACATTAGAAGAGAGTTTCCAATGGTATACTTTACTAACCCGCGCTCGTTCGCGCTTATTAGTAGTAGCAACTACAGCAGAAATAAAACGTTTAAATGATAACGGATACGACTTTTTTAAAAATTGCGACCGCGTTGAAATCCACGATGCCATAAACTGGATAACCGAGATTGTCAGCGATGCTGATTTAACCCAGATTATCGATGATGTACAACAGCGTTTACTCAAACGCTGCGAAACAGGTTATCTCTACTGGGATACTTATTTAGCATTACAATTTGCTGGGGTAGAACATGCAGAACTTTATAAATGGGAAAACCAAGCTATCTCGCTTTTGAAAAAGCATCCTCTCTCACATCTAAACAGCGAATTACAA
>JANNFJ010000811.1:0-3488 GCA_031379725.1 Calothrix sp. OTE_75_metabat_31 | reverse complement strand
AGGGCTTTAAAATTTTTCTATGTCTAATCTGGCAAATATCCACGCAATTTTAGTACCCCAAGGTGTTGAATATAACGCAGTGTCCAAAGGATTAAATCGCGTTACATTATCATCTAATCCACCTGTTATATCGATACCTGTGGGCATTCGGGCATTTACAAGATTTTTACAGCAGTGGGAAGGGATAGCAGAATTACGGACACAATCTCAAGCGAAAGTATTAATAATGGGGTTGTGTGGAAGTTTGACCCCAAGTTATCAAATTGGGGATATTGTACTTTATCAGGATTGCATTTATCAAAAAGAAGGTGATGTTTACTCTCGTCAATGCGACCCAGATTTGACTTTGCAGTTGGAATCGCATTTAGGGACACAGGTTGCTAGGGTGAAGGGATTGACTTGCGATCGCATTATCTCTTCGGTTTCCGAAAAACGTCACCTTTCCCGAATTGGTGCTGATGTTGTAGATATGGAAGGAATCGCTGCACTCGATTTTTTTAACTCGATTAATGTTGGAGTTGCAATGTTGCGGGTAGTTAGCGACGATAGCAAACACGATTTACCAAATCTTGATTCTGTACTGACTCCTGAAGGTTCACTCGCAACATTCCCCTTAGCTTTGGGAATGTTGCGGCAACCAATTGCCGCTTATCGCTTGATAAATGGTTCTTTGCGTGCGATTAAAGTTTTGCAGCAAGTTGCAACCTTAATTAATGGACAATAATTAATTTATAAATTTCATTGTCTATTGATTATTAATCCGAATTATTTGTAGTGTTGAGATTCTTGCCACTTCTCGCAAAGATTGAATAATAGAATCAGCTTGTACGCACATAGAAATACTTAGTATGGTGAGAATTCCTACACAAAAGCATGAAATTTTGTTTGCGAATATAGAATTATTTTCTACTTTTCTGACAGGAATTTTTAATTCAATAAGTTCTTTCTCTATGGTCGGACTCCAGTTTACTTGACTGTAATAAAACTCCAAGCTTGATATATTCATTGGATGTGAGGAGTTAGAATCAGAATATTGAGACTTGTAATTTCCTATTTCTGACATATTTTTGACTAGGAGAAAATAAATTTTTGGGTAACTTTACTTTTAGTTATAAAATAACGGTTTTTCACACCTTTATACTTGTATTTTATTTGTAAAAATTTTAAATTCACTTATCGTGATTTTCTCTGCTTTATGTAGCAGTAAAAGCTTCTCTTGCAGAAGTATAACTTTGAGCTTTTGAGTCAAACCTTTTACCTGTAACTACCATTCTTATTGGTGATGCTGGTGCAGTTACTAAACCCCGTCGTCTAGGTTTAACTTCACTATTATCGGTCAAAGTTAACGAATATTCAGACAGTATCTTAACAAGTGCAATTTTCATCTCAAATAAAGCAAAAGCAGCACCAATACAGCGTCGTACACCACCACCAAAAGGTAAATACTCGTAGGGAGAGAATTGTTTTTCTAAAAAACGCTCTGGATTAAATTTCTTCGGTTCTGGATATAAATCCTCACGTTGATGTGTTAAATAAATATTTCCATACAATAATGTACCAGGTTCTAAATCCCATCCGCATAACTTTATAGGTGTTTCCACAACACGAGGAAAAGTTAGCATTGCCACTGGGTAAATACGTAAAGTCTCGCAACAAACAGCATTGAGATAAGTCAGCTTAGTTAGGGTATTTACATCTGGATTTTTGCCCAAACTATCCAATTCATCAAGTAGCTTTTCTCGTACCGCAGGTAATTTATGAATCCAGTATAAAGCCCAAGCCAAAGCAGTTGCGGTTGTTTCTTGACCTGCAATTAATAAAGTTAATAACTCGTCACGTAATTCTTGGTTGCTCATCGATTCTCCAGCCTCATCCTTCGCTGATACAAGTAAGCTGAGGATATCCGTCCTCGATGAATCTGGTTTTTCTCGACATTCTTGAATTTCCTGATAGATAAGCTTGTCTATTTCCTGCTGACACCGCAGGTATTTACCCCAAGGACTCCAAGCACCCCAATCTTTTTGTAATGCTGGAAAATAAAGCATAGCAACACTGCTAGGAGAACTAAGTCTAGTCATCATTGCACCTAGCAAAACTTCCATCTTTTGGGCGCGATGCCTTTCATATAGTCCAAACACAGCTTTGATGATTGTTCGTAAGGTAATAGCTTGGGTTATATCTCGCACAGAAAAAGGTTTATTTATCTCTAACCCACCCATTACTCCTTCGGTAAGGTCATTAATTACTTGAGTATAGCTACGCATCCTTTCACCGTGAAAAGGTGGTGTCAGTAATTGCCGTTGACGTTGGTGCTGGACTCCGCTTACAGATATTACAGAATGATTGCCCAGTATGCTGGCAAATAAAGTATTTAGGTTTCCAGGTGCGGAAAACTGTTTGGTTGAATCACCTGTTAGGATTTCTTGCAATGCAATGGGATTGCTAACAAATACAATCGGGGTAAGTTTTGGACTGACAGACAAGGTAAATACATCACCGTAGCGTTTAGCACAGTTTTCCATCATCGATAATGGAGATGCAATCCACTGCATCATTTGGATGAAACCGGGAGTTTTTGAGGTGTTTGGTAATTTCATATCGGTTTTGTTTTTAAATGTAAATATGTCTGTATTCAGCTTTAGTTCTCGCATTTACCAAAGTATTCGCCCGCATTAACCCCATCACCAAAAGCGCGATAAAAGCAATCCTAAAGAGCGTTATGTAGGGAAATCTTGTTTACCATTTACCATATTGATTGACTAATTAGATAAAAACACTTAACCAAAGTTAAGTTGTAAGCCAATAAATTATTAACTATTGTAAATTTTTGGGAAACTAACTATCGCGTACTCTATGAAGCGAGCAAGATGCTATAAAGCGAGCAAGATGCTCGCACTACAATGGTATTCTTGCGCCGCACGGTACTAGTACAGCATGGCGCAAGTAACCATACCATTTTTTATGTAGTGCGTACCCCTGCGGGGAAGCAAGCAACGCGCAGCGTGCCCCCAGGGCTTGCATCTTGCTCGCATAGAGACGCGAGCAAGATGCTCGCACTACAATGGTATTCCTATTTCCGCCGTTGGGTACTAGTATAGGATGGCGCAAATAAAGCTACCATCTAAAATGCTTGAAACGCCCATTAAATAATCTTTATTTATGAGTGCCTTGTTGTACTAGTTTTGGCAATCGCAAACTCGCTTTCCCCCGTAGAGACGTTATATGTAACGTCTCTACAAGTATTTCAAGAAGATTTATCTTAACACTGGGTTTAACGATTATTTAGCTACAAACCAAAATGTTGATAATCACAAGCACTTAAATGCTGGGTGCATAATGAATATTAATTTACCCCTATAAGTATTTAGATAGCAATCCAAAAGGTTAATTACTTCTTTACAAAAAGGTGGGAAAATAAAATGATTCGTAAGTCAATTTTTACCCGTATTGCGATCGCAGACGACCATCCTGTGGTGAGGCGAGGTTTG
>JANNFJ010001083.1:0-9433 GCA_031379725.1 Calothrix sp. OTE_75_metabat_31 | reverse complement strand
CGCACAAATCAACGGCGAAACAATACCAGTCCGTATACAATTTGACCATATTCTTCAAGACTCCGAAGATGCTCATCATACTCTCATTGCAATGGTAAAGCAGGCTAGAAGTAAGAAGTAGGAAGTAGGGAGGGAGAGAGGGGGGACAAGGAAGACAAGGGGGACAAGGAAGACAAGGGAGCAATATTTCTCCCCCATCTCCCCCATCCTCCCCATCTCCCCCATCTCCCTCATCCTCTCCATCTCCATCATCCTCCCCATCTCCCCACTCCTATGGATCGACGTTCTTTTTTAATTGCTACAGGTACAATAACGCTTTCGCAATTGCTAGCTGGATGCGGAGGAAAACAAAATGGAATATTAACTATTAAGTTATTGAAAGATTCGCTTCCTAATCAGGTAATGAAGCAATTTCAGAGTAGCTTGCTCAAAAATACGGTACTAAATATTTCGGCTGCTGGAGAATTACTAGATATTTTCAAGCAATTAGAGGCTTGGAAAAATGAAACCGATACTGGTAAAGTTGATTGGCGCGAGTCGCTCAAACGCCTGATACTTTTTTGGCAATCGCATCCAAAAACCGATTTAGTGACATTGGGTGATTTCTGGTTAAACGAGGCAATCGAAAAAAAACTGATTAAACCCTTGGATGTCGAAAAATTGCCGCAATGGTCAGCTTTACCCGAACAATGGAGAAAACTTGTCACTCGTAACGAGCAAGGTTTTCCTGACGTGAAAGGTAAAATTTGGGCAGCACCTTATCGGTGGGGAAGTACAATAATTGTTTATCGACAAGATAAATTTAAACAGTATAATTGGACACCACCGCAAGATTGGGAAGATTTATTTCGCAAGGAATTACGCGATCGCATTTCCCTACTCGATCATCCACGCGAAGTAATTGGTTTAGTATTAAAGAAATTGGGAAAATCCTACAATGAAAGTGATTTAACCTATTTAAATTCACCTGACTTACAACTGGAACTTAAAAAATTACACCAGCAAGTTAAATTTTACGATTCTGATAGATATCTTGAACCCTTGCTACTTGGAGATACTTTCGTTGCAGTTGGTTGGTCGCACGAAATTTTACCAGCTATAATAAAGAATCCTACACTTGTTGCTGTTATTCCTCTATCGGGAACCTCAATGTGGGCTGATATGTGGGTTAACCCGATTGGTAGTCAAAGCAAACAAGAATTACTGAATAAATGGATCAGTTTTTTCTGGCAACCTAAAATTGCTAAAGAAATTACAATTAAGACTCGAACTAATTCACCAGTAAAGACAAAAATTTCTGCATCTGATATCCCAAAATCATTAAGTCAGGTCTTGCTACAGGATTCTGATAAAAACGAATTTTTATCTCCTTTATCTTTAGATGTTCAAGAACAATATCAACAATTGTTTAAAAATATGAAAAATGGTAAGTTATGAGGGTTTTAGATTTCGTTAAATAATTTGGTTAATTTGTGCTTATATTTCTCAACCTTTCTGAGGTACATATGTAGGGTGTGTTAGCGACAGCGTAACGCACCGTTCCGAGGACTTGGTGCGTTACCAAAAGCGCTAACACACCCTACGTATCTTTAAGCGCATTCGCCCTTGGCGTTCTGTGTATGGTAGCGCAGGCTACGCCAACAAAAATCAAATAGTAGTCTTCCTATAGTTAAATCATGTAGAGACGTTACATGTAACGTCTCTACACCAGGCGCAAATATCTTGCTCAAAAATATAAAAATTCATTATCCTTCGATACGACGCAGACCAAAGCGATTCTGAGCATTCATACTAATCCTGCATGATGTTGGACTGTTGCTAAAGCTACAAGTATAAGTTCCTAAAAGCTCTTGTTGATAATTAAAAACTCGAACATTATAGCCATAATTTCGTGCGGTGTAACCCAGACGATTGACAAAATCGTAACGTTCAAGGTAGTCTAATAAACTCCAAATTTGCTGGTTGACAATTAAATCTACACGTGGAGATTCTCTTCCAGATGCTGGATAAGCTATCCAATTATCGAGCAATTTATTTTCAGAGTTATCTTTTGCCCACCATAAAGAAGGTACAGTCAGTTCGCTTTGACTAATTGTATTTGCTGTTACTACATTCGGTTTTGGGTTAGTTAGTAATTCTAACTCTAATGGTGCTTGTGAGGGAATAACAAAAGCTTGTATTTGTGCGTGTAATGGTCGATTTATTAAACAAGTAATAGCAATTGTACTAATACCTAAAAATAGAGTAAGTATTTTTTTGGGGTAAGTAATTATGCTTGCGTACATAGCTAATATTGAATTGAAATTAATCTTTATTAATAGTCAGAAATTATAAGCGATTAGTTCCTTGATTGTCACTATAGCGTTTCTCAACCCACTGAAGTACAGCCATTTTACACCAAGATAAGGGCGTAATGCCTTGTGCCCCTACATATGTACCCGATCTGGTTGGGAACTGCCATATTAATCACTAGTATCATTAAAACCTAATTTTCGGTCTTTTTCGTAACCGACTTTCTACGGATTTACTCAAAGTTAATAACCGCTATAAATAGAATAAAACCTTTAAAAATTCCGAAAATTTCGGGTTGCAAAAAAATATGTTTCAAAAATTATTCCGAGTATTGCCTTTGACTCGATTTTCTTTAAAAACATCGCATCTTGGGTTTATGGTATTTGGTATCACTACGGCTTTAGGACTTACTCCAGCATTTGCCCAAACTTCTACTACTATCTACCAACGTACAACCACTTACGATAGTTACACACAACCTACAGTTACTAATTTTATTTATGGTAGCCCTATCCCTACTCCCGTACCTGTCAACCCCATCACAGGACAAATAATAGACAGCAGCAATTATTACACTCCTCAAGTTAGAAGATATCGTTCCTATTCGTACCCCCCTGTTCGCCAACATTTTAGAAACTCGACCTTTGTCAATCCAGTTTTAGTTAATCCCAGAATCCACAATTCCACAATTATCAACCCAACAATTGTGAATGATTCAAATTATCGTAACTAAACAATAGGGAGTAGGGAAAAGCGCGGTTAAAAATATTTTTGCTTTTCCCTTCCGCTTTACGACATAAAATGCGAACCGACTAGCATTGAACCAATCCCAACATCGGTAAAAATTTCTAGTAGCAGCGAATGGGGGATGCGACCATCGATAATATGTGCAGCTTTGACACCTTGGGCAAGCGATCGCACGCAACAATTCACCTTGGGAATCATTCCACCTGCGACAATACCACTGGCAATCAATTCACGGGCTTCTTGAATATCGAGTTTAGGGATTAACGTCGAAGTGTCCTTATAATCTTTGAGAATACCTCGCGTATCCGTCAACAAAATCAACTTTTCAGCACTAAGTGCAGCGGCAATTTCTCCAGCGACAGTATCGGCATTAATATTGTAAGCTTGCCCAACTTCATCGGCAGCAACACTGGAAACTACCGGAATATAACCATTTTCTGCCAGCGTATTGAGAATTTTGACATCAACGTTACTAACATCACCAACAAAACCGATACCTTCTTGACCTTGGGGACGAGCTGTAATCAAGTTACCATCTTTCCCGCACAGTCCCACTGCTTTACCACCTGCTTGGTTAATTAAGGCGACAATTTCTTTATTCACGCGACCAACCAACACCATTTCCACTACATCCATTGTTGCGGCATCGGTAACGCGCAAACCATTCTTAAATTGCGGTTCGATTCCCAATTTATCCAACCAGGTATTAATTTCAGGACCTCCACCGTGAACGACAATTGGTCGCAACCCAACGCAGGAGAGAAATACAATATCGCGGATAACTTGGTCTTTGAGGGTGCTATCCTTCATTGCCGCACCACCGTATTTGACAACCACAGTACGACCTGCAAATTGCTGAATGTAAGGTAATGCCTCGCTGAGGACTTGGACGCGAGTAGCTTCGGTTTGACGGATATATTCTGTTTCGTTAACCATTTTGGACAGATGCCAGCAGTAAAAACTTTTGTTAGGCAGTTTACAATAATTTGGCACTAACAATAACGCTTAATAGTAGGGTATTGACTATTGCTCTGTGTCATAAGTTTCGATGGTATATATTATCGTCCGTAGGTTAGGTGTCCTACCTGACCTGACTGCACAAGCGAGATGCCTATGCTACACACAACCCCGCACATACTTTTTGTATTGGTCATTTAAATAACTTGAGTCAAGTTTTTAGTATGAGATTTTCACGGGTAATTTAGAAGCAGTTTCAGGAAGCTTTGTTAGCATATTACAATAAGCATCTATATCAGATTTAAGTCCATATAAATTTCCAATACTCTCTGGTAATTGTGTCAGCTTATTGTCAATAAGATTTAAATGTTCTAGCTTAGATAAATCACCAATACTTTCTGGTAAAAATTCTAATTGATTACTTCGAGCATTTAAGTAAATGAGATTTATTAATTGACCAATATTTTCAGGCAAAGATTTTAAAAATCCTCCTTCAAGATTTAATACTTTTAATTTAGATAACTTACTAATAGTCGATGGCAATTGATGTAAATCTGTATTCCCTCCTATTTCTAAAGACTCTAAGTTATTGAGGTTCCCTAAAGCATCAGGTAGTGACGAAATAGCTGTATCGTAAATCGTTAGAGATTTTAAAGAACTAAGCTTTCCAATACTATCGGGTAATTTTTTTAAACTTGCAAGACTACTTACACAACCCCGTAACGCAAGTTTTTGGAGTTTTTTGAGATTACCAATATTATTCGGCATTTCTTTAAGTTTTCGTAAGTCAACCAATACTAACTCTTCTAATTTTTTTAGAGTTCCAATAGATTCAGGCAAGTATTCTAAATAACAATCATAAATATGTAATACCTTTAAATTAGAAAGACTACCAATACTTTCAGGTAATTCCTCAATATAAATTGGACGAAGAGAGTCAGTATAAATAGTTAACTCCTCTAAGCTTGTTAAAGTACCAATCGATTTAGGAATTATATATTCATTAAAAGCTCTAAAATTTAGCGCTAATATTCTAGCTTTAGATTCTATGGCATCTTCTATCTCTAGTTCTAAATCATTTTGATTTTCTAATATCTTTCCCATACAAAAAATTTACTTACGCTAAAAAATAGGTTATAAAACTGCATCTAAATTCAAAACAAATCGAGGCAAAACATTTTCATCCAACAAACTAATTGGGTTATCTAAAATTTATACTTCCCTACCAACTCGATAAATCTCAACTTGTCGCAACTTTCGATTATAACTGATTTAAAATCTACTATTAAGGCTTCCATAGGGCAAATTCTGACCCAACAACTACTATTGTAGTGGACGGACGATAATGCGGATATGTCCCTATGTTAAATGTAGAGACGCTAGCTAGCGCTATTTAAAAGCTACTGATGCGATACCGCTTTGCGGTTACCCTTGGCATCGCACTGCCTATCAAATTTCGTATTCAACAATTAGAGATAGAAAATCATGATTGAAAGTTGGCTTCTTACTAAAGAAAGCATCCTCAGTAAAGTCAGTTATCGGAGTATTTTAAGTATTGCTAGTACAGATAGTTTTCTGAGTATTGGCAGCGTTGGGAGTATTCTGAGTATTGGCAGCGCTGGAAGCATTCTTTGCATCGGTAGCGTTGGTAGTATATTGAGTGCTTTTAGTTTCGGCAGTATTTTAAGCGTTATCAGCGTTAATAGCATACTCAGTGCGGCTAAATATAAAGCTATATTAGGTAACAGGCAATAGCTAATTATCTAGTAATTCATATCATTCATTTTGACCTTTTCGATAGGGCTAGAATCCGGGTTTCTTTGAGAAACCCGGATTCTGACCTTCACGACATGCCCAAATTAACAATATAATTTGCTTTGTCATCAAATGTTAATTTCTTGTTAGGGAATTTTGATGATTTTGAATTTTAATTACACTAGGGATTTTATCAATTACTCGTTGGGCAATGCTTCCAGGGGTTTCGCTTTCACTAACAGTAATTCTTAAATCGGCTTGCGAGTAAAGTGGAATGCGACTTTCGTTAAGCGATCGCAGTTTTTCTTTCGGGTCAGCATCTTGCAATAACGGTCGAGTTGTGTCTTCGGCTAAACGGTTGTAAAGCACATCTACAGGGACATCGAGCCAAACAATTAAGCCGTGACGCAAGTAGCCCCAATTTTCACGCTGCATGACAATGCCTCCCCCAGTTGCGATCGCAAGTCTTGTATGAGCGCAAACCTGAGCTAATACGTCGCTTTCGAGTTTACGAAAGGCTGCTTCTCCTGATTCGGCAAATATTTCGTTAATAGTTTTACCAGCAGCTTGAGTAATTACCGCATCTGTATCGAGAAAACCATATTTTAAAGCCTGTGCCAGCAAGCGTCCAACAGTAGTTTTGCCAGCACCCATCATGCCAATTAGGTATATATTTAAACCCTGTAATAAGTTTGTCATTTGTTAGTGGTCAATGGTCAATGGTCAATGGTCAATGATTAATGGTCAATGGTCAATGGTCAATGATTAATGGTCAATGATTAATGGTCAGCGGTTAGTGGTTAATGGTTAGTAGTGAGGTTTCTATTGACAAATGACCACTAACTACTGACAACTAACTACTGACAACTGACCACTAACTACTGACGACTGACAACTGACCACTAACCACTCTACTTTAAATTTCAGCATTGAAACGCAGTTCGCGGATGTAGTTTTTGAGTTGGGTTTCAAAAATAGTGTGGTTAATTAATAACGAAGCTGCTTGCGTTCCACCTAATTGTAAATTTTCTTCAATTAGCCGTTCGGCAATATATTCCATCAATACGGGTGTGAGAGAAAAACTAGATATTTGCCTTTCGATGAGCGATCGCATGAGCAATAACTCGATTGCTTCTAAGATTAAGCGTTGGGAAACCCTTGGTACAATGTCTTTTTGTAACTTTCGTACCGAGATAAAATCTTGATTGAGCGCTAGCCAATACATAACGTGCTTTTCTAGCTGCGATAAGCGTAGAAATTGCTGGTCTAAGACGGCTCGAATCTCGCCAAAAACAACTGTACCCTGTTCTATAAACTCATAAATATTACCTGCAAATAATTCTTGAATTGTGGTTGCCACCAGCTTTAGAAATAAGGGATTTCCGACATACCAATCGATTAAAACCTTGCATTCCTCCTCTTTGATATTGACAAATCCTTTTGCTTTAAGAATTTCCAGACTTTCACCATAAGTCAACCCCGTCAACTTCAAAGTACGCACAGGTAAAGTCTTACCTTCCAACGCTGCGATCGCTTGCGGTTTTTCCCGACTCGTCAGTAACAAACAACTCTGGTGCTGCGATTCTCCTAAGCGGCGAATTAAGTCACCATAACCTTCATAACCCTTACGATACCTAATTTGGGGTAAAATCCAAGTTGATTCATTGACAATGTTCGATTTAATTACCCACTCTGTAGTATTTTGATCGTTCTCATTCTCACCAGCCGATAAAATCGAGTCAGCACCATCTAAAACAACTAAACAACGCTTGGACCGCATACAGTCGATGAGTTGAGAAATGCTTCCTTCAACCGTATCTGCAATTTGAACATCTGATGAGGATAAAAACTTGATTAATTGATTTAAAAGATGCGATAGCGATGGTGAAGAATTTAACGAACGCCAAATTACAAACTCAAATTCAGTTTGAATCTCTTGCGCTAACTTAACCGACAGCGCTGTTTTCCCAATTCCCCCCATACCCAAAACTAATACTAACCGACAGCGTTCGTTAACAACCCAATGGGTAATCTGCGTTAATTCTCGAATTCTACCGTAGAAAACAGAGACATCTATTGCTTCCCCCCAGTTATTTTGTAGGGCTGTTTGCATGGTAAATATATCCGGTTCTTGGTTGGTAGTTGCTAATACTAGATTATTTGATAATTCGACCTGTAGCCAAGATTTTTTATAACCAGCACGCTCAAGCAAATGCGTGACACGACTCCAATTTTTAACTTTAACATTAGTGCCCGCTACTTTCGAGAGCATTTCTTCAATATATTTATATAATCCATTCGAGAGATAGACTCTAACTGTACTACTACTGCGACTTTTGTATACAGCACTGGCTATTTCGGCAGGACTAAAACCACATAGTAACCCGCGTAAAAACTTTTTTTCTACAGGTGTTAGCCCTTTACCTTTTGCCGATGCTAAATCGACGTATAACTTTTCTAACTCCCAATTATTTTTAGCTTCTACAAATTCCTCTTCGATGCTATGCGGGTCGCTGGCTGCCATTCTTTTAACTTTTTCCCTTTACTTCGGCAATATACTAACTATTTTTCTATGAAGTGAGAATAAAACAATAATAAATTTATAACGAATTTATAACGAATTTAATAACCTTCGTTAGGTGACTTAACAATTCTGACTTCGGTATCTTTAGTCTTAACGGAAATTTCAAAATGGATGGTTGAAACTTTACTAAATTTATGACAATCTGCCACCAAAAAAGTCAGAATTAATTCATGATGGTTGATTACAGTTTGCCTAATGGGACTGTTGCTGCCAGAACACTATAGATACCCTAATTATTAAAAGAAAACAAGCCTCAAGCAATAAAAATCAATAAGTGTTCGTTTATGAAGGTGTCAAACATGACTTATGTTGTTGCAGTAGAACAAAAAGCTTTAGCAACTTAACGGTTAAAGCTAAAAACTATTGCATATCTTATGAGAGAAAGCCCGAATAAATAAGTATGGTCGCTAGAGGTTCCAACCATGACTCGAATTCGTGATGTTGTTCAAGAAGCTTTAACAACTGGTTATTTAACAGTTGAAGCAGAAAACCAGCTCAGAAAGCTGTTATCAGTCCGCTACGACTCGGAAGATTTTAATGCGTTTATGAAGCTACAGGAAGCTGCCATGATGGGTGAAGTCAAACAAGAATCCCGTCAATAAGGTTGTGAAGTTTAGTGCTGTCTACTTACGGGAGTCCTGTACGTCCGAAGCTTCATCCTCCTCAAAAAGCCCCCAATCATCATCTTCGTCCTTTGGTTCGTCCTGCGGTGGCGAATTTGAAGGTTCTGGCTGATAGGGAGGAACAATTACCCGATAGTCAGCATCGTAAATTGATTCCGTTTTTCCTACCCCGGAATTTTTTGGTTCCCGGTAGCTGTAGGAGTAAGCAGAATCAGCTTTCGAGTTAGTTTTTGCTTCTGGTTGGCGGTCGTCGTGCGAACCCCTTTCTTGTGTAGTTTGGGTACGAGGAGATGTATATGCTTGTTCTTCAAAGTCCCAATCATCGCTAGTAGCATCGATATCCCAATCATCATTGGTCTGGTTTTTAAATTCTTTCTTCTGTCCTGACGGTGACGGGCTTGTAGGACGGGGTGCTTTTACACTTTTAGTAGATGCGGATTTGGCAGAAGTTGGTTGTTTCCTTTCAAAATAACTC
>JANNFJ010001081.1:0-3890 GCA_031379725.1 Calothrix sp. OTE_75_metabat_31 | reverse complement strand
GGGGAGTGGGGGAGTGGGGGGAGCCATAAGCGGCAAAAAGTTAAAAGGAACAATCCTTCCCCCTCCTTCCTCCTCTTCTCCCCTTCCTCCCCTTCTCCCCTTCCCCTCTTCTCCCCCACTCCCCACTCCCCACTCCCTACTTCCCTAATTCTCCTGCCCAAACAATTTGCCACATTGGAGGTTCGCTGACAAAAAGAGTTCGTCCAAAGGTGCTAAGTTCGACACGATAGCGAACAGGATAATTCAAACTTTTGCTTTGTTTGCTTTGTTTGCCTTGCTTGGCTTGAGTGATGATTACCAACGCTTGGTTTGGTTGCGGGTAAATTACCTCAACCTTACGCTTATAGTTACCACCAACTGAGTCGAAAGCTTCCACCGCAAGCGTTGCTGGGTCGCTACCTTGGAGTGCGGATTTGATATTTTCTAGAGGTATCGTTTTATATTTAGCTCGTTCCGGGTCAACTACGCCATTTTGAGTTGGAATTACCGCAGATACTGATTGCGCTTGACGGGTGGGATTAGCCAAAATCGGTGTCGAGGGCTGGCGATTCGTAAAAATTACACCAGCCGTAGTTGTAGCAAAGATACCAAGTATCAAAATTACAAAAATCTTCAACTTTGCCGACATAATTAAAGAGTACTTTGAAAGAGTTTAGTTATCAATTTTGATTGGAGCTTTGAATCGGGATACAAAAACCCTCCTAACCTAATAAGTTATTTTGATTTTTGAGATAAACGCAAATTGGGTGTAGCAATTAGATTTAATTAGAAACTAAATTTACTGAGATGATAATGGAAATTTCTGACTATTGGTAGCTTTCTTACAGGGTAGCTTTGTGACAGGGTAGTTACTACCGAGAACGTAAAACAACCTAAACAACCAACCATTATTGCTTGACATGAAATAAAACGAATATTGACATTACTCAGTCATTAGCAATACAAATTAACAGACTTTTAGATCGTAAAATAGTTCCTCGCGTCCGAGGTCAGGCTACAATTCGATCTAGCATACCGATGCCTTTATTTAATCAATTATCGATTCACCAAACCACCATATGAGCGTTTACGAAGTATTCATGCCCGCGTTAAGTTCCACCATGACCGAAGGTAAGATAGTTTCTTGGGTCAAATCGCCGGGTGACAAGGTAGAAAAAGGCGAAACAGTGGTGGTTGTCGAGTCCGATAAAGCCGATATGGACGTAGAAACCTTTTATGAAGGGTATCTTGCTCATATCATAGTCCCAGCGGGAGAATCTGCCCCCGTTGGAGCTGCGATCGCCTATGTCGTTGAAACCGAAGCCGAAATCGCTACAGCCGCGTCACAAGCCAAATCATCAGGCACAACAGCCACAGCCGAAGTTGCCACAACTACAGGCAACGGGGCAGTTTTCACAGCAGTAGCCGAACCTGCAACCGCCTCCTCAAACGGTTCCAACCATAAAGAAGGTCGAATTGTTGCCTCACCCCGTGCGAAAAAACTTGCCAAGGAACTTAAAGTTGATTTAAATGCTGTAGCAGGCAGCGGACCCTTCGGACGCATCGTAGCCGAAGACATCGAAACTTACTCAGGTAAAACCACCACACTCCCCACTGTCACCGCAATTTCCCCACCACCCGTTGTCGCACCCGTACCGACACCGATTGCCAAATCACCTGCAACCCCCCCACCGATTGCAACACCCGCTCAAACATCAGGTGTAACACCCTTCACTACCCTACAAAACGCCGTCATACGCGGCATGGTAGCCAGCCTAACAGTACCAGAGTTCCGCGTCGGCTACACAATCACCACCGACGCACTTGATAAACTCTACAAACAAATCAAATCCAAAGGTGTGACAATGACCGCACTACTAGCGAAAGCAGTAGCCGTAACATTGCAAAAACACCCCTTATTAAACGCTAGTTATTCCGAGCAAGGTATCGTATATCACGCCGGTATCAACATTGCCGTAGCAGTCGCAATGGAAGACGGTGGGTTAATTACCCCAGTATTGCAAAACGCCGACCAAATCGATATTTATTCGCTTTCCCGCAATTGGAAATCCTTAGTCGAAAGGGCACGAGCAAAACAACTTCAACCCGACGAATACAGCAGTGGTACATTCACCCTTTCCAACCTGGGAATGTTCGGTGTAGATACCTTCGATGCGATATTGCCCCCCGGACAAGGTTCAATTTTAGCAATTGGTGCATCCCGTCCCCAAGTTGTCGCAACCGACGGCATGTTCGGAGTCAAGCAGCAAATGCAAGTAAATATCACCTGCGACCACCGGATTATCTACGGTTCCCACGCAGCCGCATTCCTCCAAGATTTAGCAAAACTAATTGAAACAAACACCCAATCATTAACAATGTAATTTTTGGGCAACTATAGACTATTTGAATTGTTTATAGCAGATTGCAAGCTGATAAAGTATATCGTTGTCAGATTAAAAATGTAGGGGCGCAAGGCATTGCGCCCTTTCTCACGTATCCCACAAAGGCGAATGCTGTATTTTGCTTGTAGGGGCACGATAATATCGTGCCCTTATCCATTTGTGTTTACTTCGACTTTTTCATGAGGTCTAAAATCTAGAATCCGGGTTTCTTTGAGAAACCCGGATTCTGACCCCCACCACATGTCATAATTAGCCAAATAAACTCAGGACTTACGCATGAGTGATGAGGGTAAACCGCAGAGGCACAGAGAACACAGAGGAATGAGGGTTTGGAAGAGTTTTTGCGTAAGTCCTAAAACTATTAGGTTTATTATTATAAATAAACTAGACTAGTACAGCACGGCGTAAATATGCCGACCTTTTTCAAAAAATGCAAGTAATAATTTTCGTTTGAATTTTAAGCAATCGTAGGGGCGCTCTTCTCCCCGCCCTGACAATCCCGTTGGTAAACTAATTTATCAGGTGTAAAATGAAACAATTCTGGATTCATAATGGTGGGTTTATTTCCGCCGTCATGTACTAAACTATTGATATTAGGTAGAAACATTCTCATCGAGTAGCCGCTTCGATTAAATCAAAAATGTAAAATTATATAAACTATGTTAATTCAACTTAAACAATTATGTGTACCACCCGGTCATCAATTATTGATTAAAGATATATCCTGGTCAGGATACAAAAATATTTTGTCAGAATTAGGAGATAATCGAAATTCCAGGGTATCTTACAGTCAAGGGGTGCTAGAAATAATGGCTCCATTACCAGAACATGAAGTAGGTAAAGTTATTATTGGAGACTTGTTAAAAGCTCTCTTAGAAGAACTCGACATCGAATTTTGGAGCTTAGGTTCTACAACTTTCGATAAAGAAAACATGGATGCTGGAGTCGAGCCAGATGATTGTTTTTATACTGAAAATGAAGCTAAAGTTAGAGGCTTGGATCGAATCGATTTAGAGAAAGATCCTCCTCCAGATTTAGCAATTGAAATCGATATTACTTCCCGGACTCGATTTAATAATTATGAAGCATTGAAAGTACCGGAACTATGGCGATGGGATGGTCATAAACTTGAGATAAATGTATTAGAAGGTGGTAAATATGTCAAGTCAGAAAATAGTCGAATTTTTCCGAATATTCCCATTACAGAAGTAATTCCGAAGTATTTATCTATAAGTAAAACCAACGGCAGAAATGCAGCAATGAAAGCCTTTCGTGCATGGGTAAAAGAACTGATATAAAAAATTTAGACAGCAAAACCTAATAATTCAAAAATATTGGAATTTCGCTACACTCTTACCCAACCCCATATCTGTACGGGCGGGTTCACCAACAAACTCATTCAATCACGAAAAAACCAAATAAACCCGCCCCACCCCACCCCATTCTCCCAATTACCACAACCTGTACGGGCGGGTTCACCAACAAACTCATTCAATCACGAAAAAA
>JANNFJ010000698.1:0-3955 GCA_031379725.1 Calothrix sp. OTE_75_metabat_31 | reverse complement strand
AGCCTTTGGGTGCGTCATACTGGCTACACCAACAAAAATGAATCTTCCGTAGATGTTATGCTGAACTTTAAACAAAAATTAGGGATTTGCCTTTAAAATCAAAGCTTTCGGGCAGTTTGGCTCCTTGATTTTATCCCAAAGGCTCAAAAGTCAAGATTAAACGCTATATTTCTTATGTAGCAAGGGATGTGAGCTATTTTATAGGCGTTTTTAGCATAACGAGTAATGAAGAACCAAAATACGTAGCCTCAGAAGGTGCGTTACGCTGTCGCTAACGCACCCTACATATACTTAAATTTTTAAGCGCATACTCCTTCGGAGAACCCGTAGGGTAGCGCAGGCTATGCCAACATAAATTAAACTGGATTCCTATATCCTTTCAAATATTGATACGAAAAATGGGTTCCTTGCCGAGATTTTTGTAATTGTTCTCGTAGAAACCCGATTTTTTCGGTTTTAAGATTCTTTTAATGAATATTGATTACGACAATTAAACTTTGACTGTAACTTGTGCTTTCGGTAACTCGACCTTTAACCGCTTAAACATAGCTTCCCTTGCATACTGCGCTAACTCATCCTGCAACGGTGTTAATTGGATCGGTTGTTGATATTTCAACCGCAGTGCTGTTTGAATCAACCAGTCAGCTACAAAGGGATTTTTTGGTAATAGCGGGCCGTGGGAATAGGTTGCGATCGCATTCTGATAAAATGCTCCTTCAGTACCGTCTTCGCCGTTATTACCCAACCCATATACAACTTTTCCCAAGGCTTCGACTTTTCCTAGCTTGGTACGTCCCCCGTGATTTTCAAACCCGACTAAATAGGGTGTCATCCCGGTCATTTCTTTGAGGTCGCTTGCTAACCTAGTCGCTGTAACTTCTATGACTAAATTACCAATGCAGCGCTTAGTATTTTCACCAGGATGCACGGACACTAAATCTAGAACTCCTAACCCTTCAATGCGTTTCCCTGCACTGGGTTCGTAATAATGTCCGAGTAATTGAGGTGAACCGCAGGTAAAAACCCCAGGTGTCCCATTATCCAATTTTTCACGCATTGCATCAGCTTTTGCACCTTGCAAGTCGCGCATGACAATTTCTTGCTGACGGTCTTGGGCACCACCACCAACTATAATATCTACAGATTTAATATCGTTTGCTGTAGCTGCCTGGTCAAGAGCCACTATTTTAACATCGAAACCACGCCACTGACTGCGACGTTCGATAGTCGTGACGTTACCCCTATCACCGTAGGTACTCATTAATTTAGGATATAGCCAGCCGATTGTTAGTTGATATTGTGAATTCATAATTGGTTAGTAGGGGCGGGGTTCCCCCGCCCATTTTATAATTGAACATTACGTAGGCGCAGGGTTACCCCGCCCGTACAGAATTAATAAATTGATATTATTTCTGTATTGTGGGTAACATTTACTCAAGTAATCTGGATGATTGGCTGGTGCATCTAATTAGATGTGTATCTATTTAAAACTAATGTAAATGTTAGTTTAATCACTTGTGCTTTAGCTCTATCATGCATGATGGCTTAGGATTATTGCACAGTTTGTTTTTGAGTGCAAATCTTATACCCAAAATCTACTCAATTTCTCTTGGTATACATTCTAAATATTTTCTGTTTAGAGTGCCTAACCTTAGTTTTTCAAATATCGAGAACTGATTTGATTTTGTTCAAGTAGTTGAATTTTGGAGAGACAATGGATTGTAAAACTGCGACTTTGGTTTATCAGGGTGGAAATTACCTCGAAAATATTGCGAATATTTTCCCTGAAGCTTGGAAGTTTTTGGAAGAGGTAGCGTTTGCCTATGTTGACGCTAAAGCAGATGAGTTTGATTCTGCGATTAGGGACATTGTAGGAGAAAGACCATTTAAGTTTAGAATGGTTCACCGTGATGATAAAGACCAATTAACGAAAGATTTGGGTGATTTGTTGGGTGATATTACTTCCCGATTAATGCTGGAAAAGCATTTTTCGGAAGTTGTGGGACAAAAAGTTTATTTCAGTACGATTTGTTGTAATAGTCATTTGACTGCTGACCATGAATTGACTTTGGATGAAGTTTTACCGTTGCAATGTGCTGCGGTGAAATTGCAGTGAGTTGGGAGTTAGGGATGTAGAGACGCGTACCGCTA
Source organism: Calothrix sp. OTE_75_metabat_31 (assembly GCA_031379725.1). Lineage (GTDB taxonomy): Bacteria > Cyanobacteriota > Cyanobacteriia > Cyanobacteriales > Nostocaceae > JANNFJ01. Next base: position 1,804 of record JANNFJ010000698.1, on the reverse strand, counting down.
AGGCGGAACCCGTAGGGTAATTTCGCGTCTTTAAAGGAGTTAATTGAGAGAATAAACCACTCCAGACACAGAGAACACAGAGGAAATCAAAAGAAGTTTTTTAACTGATTTTTATTCATGTTTTCTAAGTATGTCTCTAAAGTAGTGGTTCGTGTTAACAGTTCTGATGGGTTCAGAGAATCCGGGTTTCTTAAAGAAACCCGGATTCTAGGCCTCTCGAAAGGGTCAGAATTAACAATATGGACTACTAGTAGTCTTACTAAGATTTTTAACTTCTTAATATACCTACTCTCAACTTGTTATTCTTTCTAACTCTTAACTCCTTACCTTATTTTCTTCCCGGTCAAGGTTTCACGTACATCTAACATTGCTGTATATGTTGGAAGTATATGTAAAGTTTCGTTAACTGGGGTATGTTCTAAAGCGGTATTTATGGCAGTTTTCAAATCTTCTTCAACAATTAGATTAATTTTGCTGTCGAGACTTGTTTCGCTATAACGCAAACGTAATGCCATATCATAAACTCTATCCCCACTAACCACCAAAGTTCCTCCACGTTGCACTAGAGGTTCGGTATCGACATCCCATATCCAAGAAACATCTTCACCATCCTGTACTCGGTCGTTTAAAACCAACAAAGTTGTTTTATCTTGACTTTCTGTGACGACTCGGATGGTTTCGTTGGTGCCAACGGGATTTTTGGATAATAGGATTCGTACTTTTTTCCCATTTACTTCCAATTCCTCTGCACGTCCGAATGCAGCTTGGAAAGTTGGAATTGTTTCTCTAATGGTTGCTTCATCAATCCCTAACTCTTTTGCTACCGTTGCTGCTGCCAAGGTATTATATTTGTTATATAAACCAACTAGAACCTGCGACCATTCGCTGCTTTCTAATGCGGGTTTGCTGCGGTGAAAACCACATTTGGGACAATTAAAATTACCCAAATGCGACAAATACACACCCTCGTAATCGAGAGAATGTCCGCAGTTAGGACAGTAAATCGAGTCTACAGCATGGGGAAATTCTTTGAGATACTTTTCGGGTTCATCCAACCCGAAAAATACGACTTTTTGCGATAGCTGCTGACCGAGGTAAGATAATGTGGGGTCGTCAGCGTTGGAAATAACTGTAGTATTGGGTGAGTTGGTCGATATTGCCTTTGTCCAGCGTTTGCTGATAGAGTCAACCTCACCGTATCGATCCAGTTGATCCCGAAATAGATTTAAGCACAGAATCGCTTTTGGTTGAATCGGTGCAAGAACTTTTGGAACTATATTCTCATCAACCTCTAAAATTGCGTAGTCAACGTCCAATCCACCAAATGCGTTACTGCTTTCCATCAACGCAGTCACTAACCCATTTTCCAGGTTTGCACCAGTGGAATTATGTGCTACGCGATAACCTTTACGTTCGAGGATTTCACACAGTAATAGCGAAGTTGTAGTTTTACCATTTGTCCCTGCAATCAGGATTACCCCTTTCTTGACCTGTTGGGTGAGTAACTGCAACAAACGTGGTTCTATTTTGCGTGCAATCGAACCTGGTAGTACACTAGCTGCACCTAATTTAAGCGATCGCACTCCAAAAGTCATGCTTTTGGCTACCAAAACAGCTAAACCAAGCTTTATTCTATCAATCAAATTTATCTGTCCCACATCCGTACCCTAATTTTGAGGCAGTTGTTAGCAGTTAACATAAAATAGCAAATTTAATAAGCGAGAGTTTAGCGAATTTCACAGCAAAAAGCCAGTCATGAAGATACAAATGGGAGACAAGGGAGAGGGGGGAGATAAGGGAGAGG
>JANNFJ010000611.1:0-2121 GCA_031379725.1 Calothrix sp. OTE_75_metabat_31 | reverse complement strand
CTCGGAGCGCCAAGAAAGATTATATGCTTTTCGGAATGACCCCTCATTATTAGTCGCCGAAAAAGCTCAATTTACTTTACTACCTGATATTGATGCTAATGTTGCTCCCGAATCGTGTTAGGGATGATACTTGCGATGATTTGTGCGATCGCATATGGTTGTGAGACTTGTCTTCAGGATGTGCGATCGCTTTAAATATAAATACCTCAAACTTAGCCATATATAGGACTCATATTGGATTTTTTTAGGCGTAGCTAGCGCTTACGCTTATAAAGTTAGGTACTGTAGGGTGCGTTAGACGCAAGTCGTAACGCACCATTTTTATGTAGTCGGTGCGTTACGCACATCGTTGGAGCGCACCCGGCGTATCTGGCTACGCCTACAAAAATCTTTGGGGTAATCCTTCCCATAGCAGATTTTTCTATTATTCAACTCCAATTATTTTTTGAAAATAAAAGTAGAGAGAATTGTAAAAATATCAGAAATTAAACGGATAGGAGTAGTGCATACAGAGTACCATTGATAATTATTGAGTAAATCCCAGTGTTTTTGCTCTAATACTCTACTATCACCATAAGTGTAAATAATAATAGGTATTTTATAGTCGGCACTTTTATTAAAAACCTCTTGAAAGAATGTGAAATCATCGCAATATCCTAATATCACAAGGCATCCATCATCTATATTATTAATTGCCATCCTATTAACGCTAGAGTTTCGATATTTTACTTTGAATAAAGGGTTTTTTTCTATTTCTTCAAATTCATTTTTCATATCCTTAAGATATTTATTAGGTGGGTCAAAAATTTTAATTTCCCTCCGTAAATTTTTAAATAATTTTATTTCTTTTTTTAAAGTAAAAGTAAGAAGTCTATAAGTTATAGCCGCTCCAATAGCCATTGTAATCAATGTTCCTATAAGGCTCTTGAATGAATCAAGATTAGTTAGAGTTTGGTAAATACTTTTAGCATCCATACTTTAATTCCTACATCAAACTTAATTATTATTAGATTAGTTGTGCGATCGCGTACAAAAGCACTCAGTAGATTAAATCATAAAATCTTCGTCATGAATATTAAAATATTCAAAATAGCCATGATTGAAATTTAGTGATTTGTATCACTGACAAAAACATTGAGAATAAATATTAAATAAGTAAGTAGAATTTTGTTTAAAAGACATATTTGCTACTGTGTTATTTGGTAAACACTGAATTTTTGTGATTTTACTGGAAACTCAGTATGAAATGGTGTAAATAATTAAAAGATAAAAATGCTACAGTCTAACCGAGCCTGTCAGATAAAAAAAGAGGTGCTGATAGGTTAGCTATAACAACTCAGTGCCTAATTGAACGCCATGACAAACGATTCTCGCACGCGCACAATCATAGCCTTTGCCTGGTGTCTTGCCTGGGGCAAAAAGCACAATCTAAGTCAGGATGAACTCAGTACATTGAAAAAAATGCGACAGGCGTTAGCTGATAATGAAGCTGTGCCCAATGAGACAAAATCTGTTGTAGCGCTAGCGGAACAGCTTTATAGTATTGATAAGGATTACAAACCCGGAACACTCTTAGAATTAAAGGAAAAGTATCAAGCCATTTGGGAAGAAGATACACCAATCGGATTAGTGAATGGTGGTGCAACGAAAATTAAACAATATGTTTTTGAAGCAGCGAAACTTCATGATATACGCGGTGCTTCAGCACTCCTTGACCGAATAAACTTGGTTGATTTACCTGCGTTTTTTGGTGAGGGTAAAAAGTCAAAACGTATGCGGCAATGGTTGCGAGATAATGGTTTTGGAGATTTAATTCCAGCACTGATTCCCGAACTAATTATTTATTCCACAGGTGGTAGCATTCTGGCTTTTTGTCCTGCGTCTTTAGTCGATAAACTAGCCAATGCAATTGAAAAACGCTATACCGATGAAACCCTGACAGCTAATTCCTGTGCAGTTGCTGATACTTTTCGCTTGTTAGAATTCCGGTTTGGGTTGTTACAAAACCCAATAGAAAATACCCTGTGGTTGGACGAATATAAGCAAAAGCAAGATAATCCGATCGTTCAAGCTTATTTTGACCAATCTAACGAACATGATTTTAATAATAAATTTTGGCAG
>JANNFJ010000561.1:0-12098 GCA_031379725.1 Calothrix sp. OTE_75_metabat_31 | reverse complement strand
GTGATTGGTCAAATGGATTTGACTTCCTATTTTGACCGTAATAGCTTTGCCAAGGATGGAGCCAGCCAATTTTTTAATCCCGTATTCCAAACGAATCCAGCTTTGTCAGCAACAGGAATTTCTTCGCGTCCAGGATTACTCGTAAATTGGAGCGTTACCGACAATATTGATGCAAAAGCAGCGGTATTTTCATCTTCGGATCGATTAAGTAATTTTTCCCTAGATGGATTTGCAGGAGAAATTGGCATCCGTTACGGTAATGCAATTATTCGCGGTACTTATGCGACAGACAAGGATTCGGGTAACCGAGACTCATTCCCCGAAGCTTTTAGTATTGCCAGGGGAGATAATCGGTTTGGACTGCTCACAAATGACCGTGAAGAAGCATATGGGTTGAATGCGGAAGTGTTCATCCCCAACCTGAAATTAGGCTTTTTTGGTCGCTACGGTAAATATGAAAACCGCGACCTGGGAAGGGGTGCGGATACTTATGTATTAGGAGCAAGTTTGTTGGATTTATTTACCCCAGATGACCGCCTGGGGCTAGCTTACGGACGCTCGTTATCCAACGAGAGCCTACGTCTTAATACCAGCCAACCTGATGTAGTCGAAATGTTCTACGATTTTCCATTTTTGCCAAATTTACGACTTGGTTTTACTGTCCAAGGACGCGATGGTTTCGATGAAACTGTCCTTGGTATCAGGGTAAAATCCGAGTTTGATGTTACCCCAAGAGGGAGGCGGTAATGATTGCCTCTTCAAAGAACCAGAGAGACAAGGTAGTTAGTGTGACTAAACTTTCTCTTGTTCCTTTCTACTTTTTTCTTTTTACTTCCATTCTGATATTGCCTACGAGCTTGATGACACCAGCTTTTGCCCAAAAAGCTAGTTCAGCTGAACAGCGAGGATTTAACCTTCTCAAAAAGGGTTGGGTCAACGATGCGATCGCGGCTTTTCAACAAGCGTTACGGAGCAATCCCCAATCGTTACAAGCCAAGCTAGGTTTAGCTATCGGTTACAAACGTGCGGGTAAAATCGACCAAGCTTGGAATGCTTACCAGCAGGTACTAGCACAAGACCCCAACAACCAATTAGCTTTGAAAACGATTGGTTTGTTTGGTACTTATAAACCAAATTGGCAACCTGGGGGAATCAAGGCACTAAGTACGTTGCTGCAAATCAATTCCAATGATTTAGAAGCGCGGAATTTACGGGCTTTGCTGTATTCCTATCAAGGCCGGCAGAATGAAGCGGTTGCTGATTATGAAATAGTATTGGCAGGCAATCCATCACCGGAAACGCTGCTAGGTGCGGCACAAGCTTATACCTATGCCAATAATTACTCCAAAGCCATAGAGATATTCAACCGCTACCGAGCCACAGGTAAAGCAGTTATTGGAGATTCCGCAGTCGCTTACGGTCGCAGCTTGCGCGAAAGTGGCAATGTGGGAATTTCCATACAGATTCTCGAAGCTCAGTTACAACGCTCTAACGGCGACCGGACAGCGATTGAAGCCCGCAAAGAGCTTGCGGTGTCGTATCTTGCCAACCAACAGCCAGACCGAGCCGTGGAAATATTACAGCCACTGCAAGGTAGACCAGATGCAGTTTTGCCATTAGCGCGATCGCTCAACGAAATCCGCAAATTGAAGAACGACCCAACCCTCGCACCCCAAATTGCGACGCTTTACCGTCAAGCTTTGGCTGCTAATCCCAATCCTTCAGTATCTTTGGTACGCGAAGTTGCGGATGTATTTACAGGGTTACCCAATGGTGGTCAAACTGCACTCCAACTCTATCGCCAATTAGTGGCACAACAACCTAACGATAAAAGCTTGTTAGTGCGGCAATTAGCTTTGGAAAACAAGCTGGGTTTGATTGCTCGCAGTCAGATGCGCGATCGCTTAACGGAGGTGCTGCAAACCCTACCATCCAACCCCCAACAGCAACAACAGTTAGGTTTAGCTCTAGCAGAAATTACTACACCCGACCCAGAGCTTTTACCGATATATCAAAGCTTGTTGCAAAGTCGAGTTGATGTGCCCCTGTTGTACTTTCGGGTTGCCCAAATGTACCTGCAAGTGGGCGACACAAGCAATGCTAGGCAAGCATTGGCAGCATATACAGCCACCCCTGTTGGTAGCAAAGATTTAGCACATCAATTGTTAGCAGCTGAAATCGAGCGTCGAGAAGGTAATTTCGATGCGAGTACCAAACGCTACCAAGCGTTGCTCAAGAGCAAACCCGACCGTGCCGACATTTATGATGCCGGATTGCAAGGTTTTGCTGGGTTATTACGACAGCAAAAACGTTATGAGGATGCTTTTGTTGTTTACGAACAGTTGGCAGCACGCAATCCTCAAAATCAGAATTTGCAGCTAGGACGGACTGCGATCGCATACCAAGCCAAGCGAATTTCTGAAGGTGAAGCAAAAGCTGTTTTAGAAAATTGGTTAGCAACCCAACCTGCAACCAATAGTCCCCCAGAACTGTACAACTTGGTGGAAGTACTACCTCTGTATCCCGAACGCGAAACGCTGTATACCTACCTAGCACAGGTTGAGCCGAATAATATTGCCATGCAACTGCGGGTTGTGGAAGCTCTAGCGCAACGCAGCCCTGCCCAAGCAAGGGCAAGGGTGAAGCAGTTAATGGCTTCTTTGCCCCAAAATGCCAACTCCTACCAACTCCAAGCACAACTTGCCGCAGCAGCGGGCGATTTGAAACTAGCGGGGAAAATCTATGAGAGTATCTTGGCACAGCAACCCGATAACGTGACTGCCTTGGCAGCATTAGGGGGGATTCGCTTCGAGCAACAACGGTTTGACAGGGCAGAACAAATTTACTCCCAAGTCTTAGAGCAAAAACCCGAAGACAAAGAAGCGCGTCGTGCAGTTGCCGATTTAACGGCAATTTTAGACAAGCCACTTTCGGCTCTAGCGCAAATGGAAAACCTACAAGTCGAACAAATGCGTCAAGGCACAGCCGATGGCGATTTAAAGCAGCGAATGCAGCAAATCCAAGAGGATTTTCTCCTACGTCGCGGATTTCAGCCAGCTTGGGAAGACTACCAAAGGAGAACAGGTAAATAGCCGCGAAATTTTGTGAATGGAAAAAAAGCGACCATTCGTTAATAGTCAGCCTTGACAAGGGAATAATAAGAACGGGGATACCCAAAGGAAAAACAAACAAGCAAACAACTTGTGATTTCTCTCCCCTTCCCCCTACACCGGGTCAAGGTGATACATCAAAAAATTCTTCCTTCGTGTACTTTGTGTACTTTGTGGTTCAATACATTAGTTTTTTGAACCACATACGCGCCCCGCGTTCCCGCAGGGTAGGGCACGAAGGGCACAAAGGGGGAAAAACTAGATATTTTAGACCAGTTTTTACCTACCTTGACAGCGGTATCTTTCCCCCCTTATCCCTCTCCTTTAGGATGCGGCACTCACTACTCGCGGCGATAGCCATTCCGATTGGTCTTTGTGCCTGTTTTGCTGGTAACACGCTCGTTAAACAACAAACAAAGCCACCAAATAACTTACAACCATTGCAATTGAGTAACACTGCCACATTGCTCGCAGCCCTACCCCCAGAAACCCCCAACCGGGAATTACTGGCACAAAGCTGGGATACCTACCGCAGTCGTTTTATTCAAACTGATGGACGAGTAATTGATTATCAAGCGAGCGATCGCTCGACAAGTGAAGGTCAGGCATACGCTATGCTGCGAGCCGTATTGATTGATGATGCCGATACCTTCAAAAGAACTCTGAATTGGGGTGAAAATAACCTCCGACGAGAGGAAAATGGCAAGCGTATCGATAGTTTATGGGCTTGGAAATGGGGACAAAGTAATGGCAAATGGGGTCCTATCGACAAAAACTTTGCCAGCGATGGCGATATTGATGCGATTACCGCTTTGATTTTGGCATCGCGGCGTTGGCATCGCCCAGAATATCTAGAACTGGCGCGAACAAAACTCCAAGATTTATGGAATTTTTCCACTGCCCCCGGTCCAGGTGGTAAACATTATTTATTACCCGGCCCTGCCGCCGCCTTTATTCCCAATCCATCGACGTTGCATCTCAATCCTTCGTATCTCGCACCTTATGCGTTCCGAATTTTTGCCCAAGTTGACCGCAAACGCGACTGGTTGAGTTTAGTTGATACCAGCTACCAAGTTCTCGAAAAATCCTCCCAGATTTCGGCTGTGGGGTTGCCAAGCGATTGGATTGCACTTGATATCAAAACTGGTATTTACCAAGTTTTACCAGCATCAAGTCCAATTGCGAGCTTATATAGCTTTGACGCTTATCGAGTTTGGTGGCGGGTGGCGCTGGATGCAGCTTGGTTTAATTCCGACCAAGCGCGAAAGTATCTGACTACTTCGAGCAAGCACTTACAAACGATTTGGCGCGAGCGTACTCTACTGCCAGCACGGATTGATTTGCAAGGAAAAGGACTAGTCGATTACGAAGCCACATCGCAATATGCGATGCTTTACGCCGCTTGGCAAATTGTTGAACCCAAGTTAGGTGAAGAAGTATTAAGGACAAAATTGTTACCTCAGTACAAAAATGGTCTTTGGGATGACCACTCGGCATACTATACTCAAAATCTAGCGTGGCTAGGGTTAATTAATCCCTCGGTCGTGCCTCAAAAATTGTTGCATCTTAAGTGAATACAAAGCTTTCTTCTTGATGTCTTTAACAAAGCATCAAATATAATGCCCAATTTTGGGTTATAAAAAGAACAAATTTCCAACTGGTAATTATAGCGAAGCGTACGTAGACAAATTAAAACCGAATAACTAGTTAATCACTTATTACCCGATCCTATGAAGCAATTGTTTCTTCTTTCCCAAATCAGCAAGAAAGCGATTGTTGTTACCTTTTGCTTTTTACTATTCCCTAACTCCCAATTGAGTGCTAGGGCAATAGGTAACAATGACCTTCAAGAAGCGAAGCCAAATCAAAGTAACTCAATAGCGTCTGTGCTAGGAACACAAACTTTGTTGGCACAAGCAGCCACACCTACCGCACAAACTTCTAAGAAGCCAGAGGTAAGTGCAACTGCTGCCGAAGCTGTTGATGCTAAAGGTTTAATCACCCATAACCTAGAGTTTAATCGCAGTCCCATTGTTGGCAACCGAATGCGATTGCGCGGGGTTTATTCTGAAGGTCGTCTCGGCTTTACACGTCCCCGTGGTTGGAAACTCGACCAAGGTACTATCCAAGCATTAATCAGATTCCAACATTCACCATCGTTATATGCAAGTCGCTCAAATTTAACGGTAATGGTGAACGGTGTTAGTGTTGGTAGCACCCCACTCAACCGCAAACAGTCCCAAGTCGGACAATTACTAGTAAATATTCCCCCAAAAATACTTCAGGACTACAACGAACTGACAGTAATAGCGCAACAGAATAACTCGCAAGAATGTACCGACCCTAGCAGTCCCGATTTATGGACTGAGGTTCTACCCGATTCGAGAATCACTTTCAAATATCAGCAGCAACCGCTAGCACTTAATTTCAGCCGCTATCCATATCCAGTCTTTGACGACTTAGGTTTAGAAACTAGTCAGATTGCCTATTTACAACCTAGCCAACCGAGTGCAACTTGGCTAACAGCCGCAGGTCGATTCCAAGCTGCATTAGGTCGGTTAGCTGATTTCCGTCCCATCCAAACCAGCATGGTCACAAGTGTCGCCGATGTCAAAGCTGGCGAACGCTTAGTTGTAATTGGCACTCCTAGCGAACAGCCAGGACTTGTGGAGTTAAAGGATTTGCCGCTTAAGATAGTTGGCGGTCAGATTCTCGATAGCAGTCAAAATCCGGTTCCTAGTAATCGGGGAGTATTAATTTTAACCACTACTAAAGTTGGTGGTGCGCCAGTTCTTGTTGTCACTGGTAACAGTCCAGAAGCTGTTAAAAAAGCGGCACAATTTTTGGCACAGCCCGACCTGCGGAAAATGGCTACTGGTCAGGTAGTATATGTCGATCAAATCAAAGATACCCTCACACCTGGGCCTCGGCAATGGGCACGTCATTTACCCGAACAGAACTCGTTCAAACTTAGCGACCTGAAAAACTCACTTAACGGTGAATCGTTTAATGATGTTACTGTACGCGGTGCTGGTGCGCCAGCAATTGATATTGACTTCCGTGCTTTACCTGACGATCGGTTTGTGCGCGGCAGTTCGATGGATTTGGTGTACAGTTACGGGCCGCAAATCAACCCGCGTACCTCTGCTATTCAAGTATTTTTGGATGGGAATTTTATTGGTGGAGCTAGGTTAGCGAATGAATCGGGAGAAACGCGCAAGACTCTAAAAGTCGATTTGCCACCAAATCAAGTCAAGCCAGACTCAAAGTTACAAGTGTTCTTCCGAATGAATGCACGCGAAGCATTTGATAAACAGCGATGCATTCAGCCCCCTGACCAGCAATTAACTGGCACGGTTCATTCGGATACAGGCTTTGATTTGAAGCGTGAAACCTCGGTACAGTTACCCGATTTGAATTTGTTGAAGTTTGGTTATCCATTTGCTTCCCCCCAAGATTTATCAAAAACAGCAGTCGTTCTGCCACAGAATCCTTCGACGACGGATATTTTGACGTTATTGGAGTTAAGCGAACGTTTGGGAAGGTTGAGTAAATCTGAAGCAGTCAAACTCGAAGTTTATACAGCTGATACGTTACCGAATGAAGTTCGCAAAAACGACCATTTGGTTGCCATTGGTACAAGGGAGAAGTTCCCATTACCAGATGCTTTGAAGTCGTCGCAGGGTTTTAACCTGAATCAGGCATTTAATCGCTCATTAGCTCAAGCTAGCGTCCAAACCCCCCAAGATGGGCAGGGGATGATTAAACAAGTGGTGTCACCTTGGAATAGCGATCGCGTAGTTTTGGCTTTGACTTCTCAAACCGAAGTTGGTTTGGAAAAAGTGCGGCAGGTTATCAATCAAGACCCCTGGTTCTTCCAACTCAAGCAAGATACTGTACTCATTAGCAGCGATAAGAAAGACCCTCTATCCTATGACCCCGATGCGTATCAATTGGAGTTTATCCAAAGTTCTCCCCGCGTCAGTCGAATTGAAAATACAACGCCACTGAGTAAACTTTCACGGTTAATTCAAGAAAATTGGCTATTATTGCCACTGGGAATTGTGGGTGTATCGCTTTTACTTTATGGCATTATTCAGTTGTATCTAAAACGTGTAACTGTAAGTGAAAGAAAGTAAAATTTGGGTGATTTTTAATTACTGATTTTTGATTTTAATTAAGCCAAGTATCGAATATTTATTCCTTTTTTCATAAACTGAATAGGTATAAAAATTGCTTAATTGATGGGTGAGCGAATACAAGTTATTGGCAGTGAAAATAGAAATAGGTAGCTAGTAAAAATAACCATCGAAGTTAGAGCTTATGACTTAGCACCTTTTAACTTTGATTTCTTGACTACTACTACTTAATACAAGTCCAAAAACCCAAAATCAGTAATTATTTAAGGCTTACGCAAAAACTCTCCCAAACCTCTTATTTACGACCTGTACTCTGTGTCCCCGTGGTAAGTCTTTCCATCACTATTGCGTAAGTCTTAATTATTAAATAAAAAATGTGACTTACGTATTTAGCTATAAAGAAAAGAAAAAACCCGTAAGATAGGCATCTTGCCTGTCCGACGATGCCTTAAATGACAAGCGGGACGCATGAAAAAAATCAAAATGGCAGCAAGTAGAGATTTAGTGTAAGTCATCAAAACGAATATTCCCAATACATAACCCTTAAAAACCAACTCAAAATGTCTTCTTCCTCATTTAAAACACCACCCGGACAGCGCCCGCGCCCGCGTTTGAGTAGCTGGTTTGTTGACGTTATCCCGCAATTCTTCGAGCGTGCCCTTGAAAAAATCGGCATTAAACAATTTAAGTGGATTGTGCTGTTACTTTTAGCACTTTCAATTCCACTGATTATTACTCCGCTCGAAGTTTGGCAACAAGGGGTAATAGCAGTCTTTTTAATGTTACTTGGTCAAATAATTGTCCGGGCTGAGGAGCAAGAGTCCTCATCTGAAATTAGCCAGTACTATCACTTATTCTTGGTGTGGCTAAGTTTGGTAACAACACTGCGCTATCTATATTACCGCGTTAGCTACACGCTCAATTTTGATACTTTTATTAACGGTACTGCCTGTACGCTACTATTCGGCGCTGAGTTGTATGCGATTGTGACATTGATATTAGCGTATGTCCAAACACTCAAAATTCAAGAACGCCAACCAGTTAATCTAGCAGCAACTCCTGAAGAACAATGGTATACGGTTGATATTTATATTCCTACCTTCAACGAAGATGTAGAAATTGTTCGCAAAACTGCGATCGCAGCCAAAGCTTGCGAATATGCAGCGAATAAAAAAACCGTTTACATTCTTGATGACGGTCGTCCCGAACGTTACAAGGAAAGCGACCCGCGCCGCGAAACATTCCGCGCCCGCCGCGAACAACTCCAGCAAATGTGCGAGGAAATCGGCGTAATCCACATGACGCGGGATAACAACGACCATGCAAAAGCAGGTAATATCAACACCGCTTTTCGGAAAACTAGCGGCGATTTGGTACTGATTTTGGACTGCGACCACATCCCATCTCGTCAATTTCTGTTGCACACCATCGGTTTTTTCAACGACAAAAAAGTTTCATTTGTACAGACACCTCACTGGTTCTACAACCCCGACCCGTTTGAACGTAACTTGGTTACAGGTGGTCGGATTCCCGTAGGTAACGAATTATTTTACAAGGTACTTCAAAAAGGAAATGATTTTTGGAATGCAGCATTTTTCTGCGGTTCCGCTGCTGTAATTCGGAAATCCCACGCCCTGGAAATTGGCGGAATTGCGGTGGAAACTGTAACTGAAGACTGTCATACGGCGTTGCGGTTACACTCGCGGGGTTATAAATCGGTTTATTACGATAAAGTGATGATAGCGGGTTTAGCACCCGATACTTTTTCGTCGTATGTAGGTCAACAGGTACGTTGGGCACGGGGAATGGCACAAATTCTCCGACTCGAAAATCCTTTATTCAATCCCAACCTGAAGCTGACACTAGCACAGCGGATTTGTTACTTGAGTGCGACCTCGCACTTTTTGTATGGGTATCCGCGACTTGTTTATGCGATCGCGCCGACGCTATTCTTACTATTTGGTATTAACTCGGTTCAGGGTCTTGGTGTTGAAACCCTAGCTTATGCGTTACCTCACATTTTGCTATCGCTGTTTTGTAACTACATTATCTACAAACACGTTCGGTTCTCGTTCTGGAATGAAATTTTTGAATTTGTCATGTCGTTCCAAGCCGGATGGGTAACTTTACTAGCGCTAATTAACCCTAAACTCGGTTCCTTCAACGTTACCGATAAGGGTGTAAACATTAGCAAACGTACCTTCGACTGGCAGTCGATGCGCGGTCTAGTAATAGTTTCAACGTTGGTAATTGTCTCGCTACTTGCTGTTCCCTATTGGTTGCTGCTGCGTCCGGAGGATTGGCAAGCGGTGATGGTAAATACAATGTGGTCGGGTTTTAATTTGATTTTGCTATCATCGGCTTTATTAGTTGGGTTTGAACAACCTCAAATTCGGACTGCACATAGGCTACAACGAAAACTCGCCACGATTATATCGAGTAACGACCAGACAATTATGGGTGAAACCATAAATATATCGGAAACTGGAGCGTTGATTTCTTTGGAGTCTTGGCCCAACCTACCCGATGAAGTCCAAATTGAGATTTTGGGGGATTTTTCTGCCCGTGCAGTAGTAACAGCACAGGTGATTCGTCTTTCACCAATGAGTGAGAATGAAACTTACCTCGCAGTTGACTTTATAAATCTCAACCGCGAACAAAAGGATGCTTTAACGCTGGTATTGTTTTCCGATGTCCGCGAGTGGTACTCGCAGAAGCGCGAAAATACCGACCAACCGATTTCTTCGCTATGGTTCCTTGCTACTGGTTTAACTCGTTCGTTGCGCGACGCGAAATCAACCCCGCGCAAAAAGGTACGTAAGGAAGTACGTGCATACGGACAAGTTTACTGGGATGGTCATTTCTTCCCTGGTGTAACTACCGAACTGGGGATGACGGGGATACGGTTGGAATTGGAGGGAAATCGTGCTATTTCTTCAAGTCGGCAATTGGGACAGGAAGATTTACACAATATGCGAACTCTCAAACCGCTTGTTGGGTTGCTATTGAGTGAGGAAGCTAATAGTAGTAATCCAAATCGCTTTGTTGCGGAAATTTCTTCGGTTCAAGAAGATAAAAGTGGTCGGATTGCGATTGAGTTGAATTTCCCTGATAAATTTAAGGAAAAGCAAGCACCGAAAGTCAAGCAATTGTTACAAACTTTGTAATAAATACAGTTTTACAATTAATCAATGCGAATCTGCCCGGTTTTCAACGAAGCCGGGTTTTTTTTGTGAGTTATGTTATTTCAGTTTGTTGTAATATAAATCCTGTAGCATAGGCATCTCGCCTGTGCAGGGGAATATAGTTAAAACCAGTGTTTAGATAAATATAGCCTTCCTATTTAATTATTGGAAAGCGTAACTTGCGATGCAACGTTTAATAAAATATGGATGAGATAACCACAGAGTCGCAGAGTACACAGAGTAAGAGGATTGAGAGATTTAAGCGTTACGCGCTTCAAAAATCAAGCCGGATTTCTATAGACAAGAAGGGCGGGAAGAAGAGCGCCCCTACGGTCATTAAAAAAATTATTTGAGATTTTTTTTAATAAATTTATGACGACTGAAATTAGTATTAGTTTATCAAGTCTTGAATATATTCCTTACATTGATGATAAGGGTCAATTACCTGATAGTTTTCAAGGAAAGATTGGGGTATATGCTGTGTTTAATCAACAGAAAGATTTACAATTTGTCGGCTATTCGCGGGATGTTTATTTAAGTTTAAGGCAGCATCTAGTGAGGCAACCAGAGCATTGTTATTGGGTAAAAGTCCAAACAATTGAACGTCCCAGTCGCGCCATTTTAGAAAATGTTGAGAAGGCTTGGATTGATGAAAATGGTAGTTTACCTGTAGGGAATGGTGAAAGTAAAGATAAATGGACGCAAGCAATTGATGCAAAAGCGATAATGACTCCAGAAGAGAAGAGTAATTATGAGAGTCCGAATAATGATGAAATGGCGCAAATGAAGATAATTAAGAATGTGGCGCGTCGTGTTGAAGCTGATATTTTAAAAGTATTAGAAGCGCGAGGATTGCAGATGCAAGTTCGGTTTAATCCGAAGTTGAAAGAAGAAGGTTTTTTGGATTTGAAATAATATTATTATTCTCATCAATATTGAATTGTTGAATAATTTGTTTTGACGTAGGGGCACGATACCATAGTGCCCTTTAATACTACCGCGCCCTCTAATTTGCCGTTCTACAATCTAAAAAGGTATATCAAACACTAATTCCTTTGAGTCGGGATACAAGATGGGATTTTCTGAATCTTTTGTCCAACGTTGAGGATTTTCAATAATATATTGTCGAATGTCGCTTAAAGATTTTTCATCACGACCAATATGTTCGTATAAATTTCGTTGCCAGACTGATACTCCCTTTGTATTCCCAATAATATTTATTTGCTTGCTGACAGCAGCTTTATAAGTACGAACTACGGTAGAAATAGAACCAGGCACAGGTTTACCAAATTGTTCGGTAGTAGGGGCACAAGAATCTTGTGCCCCTAAAGGTCTGTGAGTAATTAATAAAATTCCATGCAGGTGATTGGGCATAACTACAAAGGTATCTAATTCTATATGAGAAAAATGCTTTGGAATTTCTTGCCAACAATTAAAAGCTATTTTACCTAAATTATTTAATTGCATTTCACCCATGACTATATCACCAAATAAACACTGCCTGTGCTTCGTACAAATAGTGATGAAATAGGCTCCTGGTTGAGTATAGTCATGTTCTTTGAGGCGAATAGAACGACGGTGATGTATTTGAGGATTGTAAGTCATATATTGAGTAAGGTATTTGTAATATATGCCCAATTCAAGGGCACGATATTATCGTGCCC
>JANNFJ010000535.1:0-8565 GCA_031379725.1 Calothrix sp. OTE_75_metabat_31 | reverse complement strand
ATCAGATCGACCTCCATCGTCCCGATCCAGCCGACGAAGCCTTGCAGGTGCGTGTCCGCGAGGGTGTAGTCGCCGAGCAAGAACGATTTCGCTTCCAGTCCGCCATCAAGAATTTTAAGACAGACGGCGAGGTCTGCTTTTGCTTTCTCCACTGCGATCGCGCTGCGCTGATCCGGGGGCACCCAGTCCAACGAATTCGACTGGACTGCTCCTTCACTACTAGTCGGCAGCGAGGCTGACAATCGGCTGGCCGCTTCAGCGAGCGTGACGTTGCTCCAGGCGATCCACTTCATCGCTTCGCCGCGCTTGGGTCCCGGCGCAGGGTAAAGTTTAGCGTCCACACCGAAGACCTCACCGAGGTACATCGTGATAGCAGACGATTCCCAGATCGGTGTCCCCTCATGGACGATTGCGGGAACTCTTCCGTTCGGGTTGACCTTGAGGAAGTCCGGCTTTCTGGTGTCGCCTGCGCTGATGTCGAGCTTAATACGCTCACACGGCGTACTTATCTCTGCGAGAACGGCTTCGGTGATGCTCGCGGTGGACATGGGGGCGTAGTAAAACGTGAGGCTCATCGCTTGTTTCTCATAAAGGAAATGGCATCGCGCATCGAATTGCGACCCCTTACATGCGATAAACATATACGAAGATATACATCGATTGCATTTTCAAGGGAGTATACCACATGAGTAAGTCGGCGAGAAAATTTATAACTGTTTTTACCTAATTACTTGACTTCAGCAGGAGCAAATGCTTTAATTTTACCTTGTTTTACAGCCACGATTACGTCAAATGTGCTGCAATAAGAAAAGGTGACATTGTTGGCTTTATTGTAGAGGTTTACAACCATACCCGCACCACCAGGTTGAATTCCAATGGGTTCTAAATCGCCAAAGAAATACCGTCGTAACTGGTCGCCACTACCAAACTGTCCCTTATTCTTGGTCAGCATGTCAATCTTTTGCTGTACGGTCAAGCCTGTAGCATCTTTCATTTCTTGCTTGGCTTGTTGCTTTTGCTGTGCTGCCGATACTTGTGCTGATGGATTGGTTACTTGATATGCAATATTACCGACTGTAATTGTACCAATCAAGGCAGCAGTTGCAAATAGTGAGTTGAATTTCATATAAGGTAGTTCCTTTGTTTGGTTTTGTTTTGTTCTTCCCGACTGATAACAGCATCGCAGCATCAGATGAAACTCATCTGAAACAAAACCTCTACTTGTGTGAATTTACACCATTATTAATCTCAGACTGCCCTCAGCATTTTCTCAGTTATTGCGGGTAAACTTAGAAATTAGCTTTTCTTTAGCTATGTGTCACGGTAGTTCAAGTTAAAACAATAAATATCCAAAGAAACGTTTGTAGAGACATTACATGTGTCTACAAGCTTTAAATGAACCTATTGGGCTATATAAACCTGACAAAATTCGTAGATAATTAATTTGACTGACTTATAGTGTTTCCCAGTCTCATGAGGTACAGCCATTTTACACCAAGATAAGGGCGCAATGCCTTGCGCCCCTACATATCTACCTTACCTGATTGGCAACTGCTATACCCAATGGTCTGTGTCATTAATTTTGACCTTTTTGAGAGGACTAGAATCCGGGTAACTCCGGCGAAACCCGGATTCTTTGAGATTCTTTGAACCTATCAGATTTAATGACAGGGAGTCCTTGCAGTTAAATTTGCAACAGTTAATTTTGAGGATAACGCGAACAATGTATCAAAAAATCCCTCAAATTCACGGACAAATCTATCTTTGGTTAGCTATTATTATTTTTGGTGCATCGAGTGCTGTCACCCGTAAACTAACTAATATTGGCTCCCAGCATCTCATCGATGGTCGAAATCCTATTTCGCTATGTAATGTCTTATTTGTAGGTAATCTATGTGCTTTAATCGTACTACTCGTAATTTATAGAAAACAATTAAACCGAATTCTCTTCAAACAACTTTCTCGTCAAGAGTGGATTAGTTTGATTGGGGTGGCAATTTTATCGGGAGCGATCGCACCTGGATTAATTTTTCAAGCGCTAGCTCTGGGCTATATAAATTATTCTGAATTGTTGAGCAGGTTTAATAGTTAGTACAAGTTTTTACAGCAAATAGGGCGTAAAGTTACGGACATTGTTATCTTTAATATGGAGTTGGTTGTTGGTTTAATTCAATTAATACTAAATGCTATTACGTAACAATTAAATTTTATCAATATTTTATGGACTTTTTGAAGGAGTGCTATTACATTAAAAGCTCGCTCCAATTATGCAATGACCTCCCTACATGAACACATTGCCTCAAAAAGTTATTAACAGATGTTTGCGAAAAATGTCTGACATACCCTTCCTTCGCAATTCCTATGAATTGAATTATCAAACAGTATTAGAAGAACATATTTATCGTTTACCTTCGATTGCAAATTATGACTTAAATTTAGTTGACAAAATCAAGCGTGAAGGAGTTGTTGTGACTTCACTAGAATCACTGTCAATTCCATCTACTCCAGAAATGCTGGAAGCTACAAAAAGCCTAATTCCTAGAATTCCCCAAACAGACACTCGAAAAAAATATCAATACGTTGTTCATGCTAACCCCCAACAAATTATGAGTTATGCCGATATTTTTTTTTGGGGATTACAAGAAAGGTTGCTAAATATTGTCGAAAATTATCTGGGTTTGCCTGTTGCTTATCATGGTTCATATTTTCGCCGAGACTTTGCCAATAAAATCCAGCGAAAAACAAGGTTATGGCATAAAGATATTGAAGACCCACATTTTCTGAAAATTATTGTTTATTTAAATGATGTTGATAAAGATGGGGGACCTTTTGAATATATTCCTCATCAGTTGACAGATGATGTTTGTAAAACTCTTAAATATAAATACGGGCAAATACCAGATGATGTCATGAAAAAGGTTGTAAATTCATCAATTTGGCAAACCTGTACCGGTTCTGCGGGTACAGTAGTCATTGCAAATACTGGGAATATCTTGCATCGAGGCAAGATGCCAGTCGCTTGCGATCGCTATGCTATTTTTTTTGATTATACTTCTAGACAGCCAAAATTCCCCTTTTATTGTCAATCGTGTTTGCCCAAAGAAAATTTACTTTTATTAGCTGATAAATTATCCAAACGTCAACGAGAATG
The DNA here is from genome assembly GCA_031379725.1 of Calothrix sp. OTE_75_metabat_31. Lineage (GTDB taxonomy): Bacteria > Cyanobacteriota > Cyanobacteriia > Cyanobacteriales > Nostocaceae > JANNFJ01. The sequence goes on along the minus strand of JANNFJ010000535.1, from coordinate 5,414 downwards.
TGTATTTTGGCAAAATTAAACCCATTGCAGCTATTTTGAGCTAATTAGATTGCAAGTCAGAAAGGTCTGGAAGCAAATTTTGCAACGATTCTTGAAAGTCTTCAGGGTGTGCGTGAACTTCAGCATCCAAACCAGTTCAAAACTTGTCGAGTCCATCCAGTTCCGATTGGGTTTCAACTTCGATTAATTTTAGTTGTGCTAGTACCTCAGCTTGGACGATTTGACAGTGTTTGTCACGTCCTAGTAAAGCTTAAGCGTGCAGATGCAGTGTGTCGAAGTTGGGCAATTTGCTGTACCACATTGCGATATTGCCGTTGTAAATGCATTGTTAAAGTTTGAGTACTATCTTCGGGTTCGGTTTCTAGAAGTTGACGAATATGATTGAGTTGAAACCCCTGCTGCTTCAGTGCTACGATGCGTTGCAGACGGCGAACGCCTGTATTAGTGTAAAGTCGGTAATTACCATGCGATGCCCTTGGCAAGCATCTGAAGATGGTATCGCACTGCTTCTGGCAGTAGCCCCAATTGATGATAATGCCTAACCATGCACGGAGTTATCCCACCGCCAACTTCTTGGGTAAGTTCTTTGATAGTTAAGCAACCAGCATTCATAGAATCTCGCTTTAATGCTTACAACTTTAAAAAATAAGGCTGCTTTTTATCCTAACCTTAAAAGACCGTTCTGTATCGCACGCAATTTCTGGATATAGTAAATTATTTATTAATCATCTCCCATAAGATAGATATTACAACGTACATGTAGCATAGATAACTCAAATTAATTTATTTTTACATCAAATTAGCTTAAATAAATTTCATGCTAAAAACCCTGTAAATTCTATATCTACTTCCGGAAACTAATAACTACTTACGTATAATTCAGTATCACAGACAGTGCAGTTATTTTATATACTTGTGTTTTGAGTGAAATTAACTAAGGTGGTTTCATCGAACTTTTGATGTAAGGTCGTTAATAATTAACCGTTGACGGCACATTTATGATCAAGTGCTTTTTGGAACTAACTTAACGAACTATTCGCCTAGTAAGGCTATTCTTGTGATTTCAGTGTTACCTCTTTATTGTTATATCAACAGTAAATGCGGGTATTTAATACTGCTAATTTTAAGATATCGGCTTGGGTAAAGGTTCGGCTCTTTGCAAAAGACAAGTAGTAAATAATACTGTCACATATTTGTTTTAACCAACAAAGGAGAATTTCCATGAACGCTAGCAAAAAAATTGCGATGCTCATTCAGAGCCGCTACGCGATCGCATTAGTAGCAGTTTCCACTTGTGTATTTGGTTTAGCGAGCAAATCCCTCGCTGAAACATTCACCGATGCTGGTAACGGCAGCGGTACAATACCTGCTGTTGCTGCTGCTGCTGTTTTTTCATTTGACGCAGAAGGTAAAATTACTGAAGGAGCAGTATCCGCAGCTATTGGTGCAACCAGTGCTGCTGCAACTGCATCTCATGTGAATGATGGAAAAACTTTTACCAATGCAGCTTCAGCTTTGGGAAGTACTGGTCAAATTCAAGTGAACCAGAACATCCGAAATGGAGTTATCAACTTGACTACTAAATAGGTCAAGTTAATCAGATGTAGAAACGATTAACGATTGTAGAGACGTTATATGTGACGTCTTTACATCCATAACTTTATTAAAAACCAAACCAGTAAGGTGAATAATACCCACCTTACTGATTAACTAAAACTGCATAAACATATTTTCAATAAATAATTAGAATATTAATTATTTAATTTTAAAATTGCATTTTAATAACGATATAATCTGAAGTTTAGCATTAAGAAATCCGAGAAAGTAGTTAATTATTTATTACATTTAATTGCACTATAGGACTACGCCAACATAAATCAAACCGGATTCCTATATATTAATTCGGTTTGATTATTGGAAAGCATAGCTTCCGCTTACTTAAATGTTATTACTCTTCCTCTGTGTACTACCCTTGCCCTTGTGGGCACGCTGCGCGAACAAGAAGGCGTATCGCTAACGCGCACTGAGTCCTCTTAGGACTAGGCTGTTGACTTTGATGTAATTTCGCTGTTTTTGATTCATGAATCAAATAGTACAACTATATATCAATACTTATGATACATATTCGTAATAAATTAAAAATGGGATTGCTGTTTACTTCGACAGCAGTATTAATCCCTAAAATGGCTTATGGACAAACAAATTATAAAATACCAGACTTAGGCAGTAGCGATAATCAAGATACATCAGAACTATTTTTAAATCCCAATTTCAACATTACAGAAAATTCACAAGAAAATGTGTTATTGTCGATTGCTGAACCGGAAACAATTGCCCAATTACCAGATAAATCTAATTATCAGCAAAGCAAAGCTGCTGACTTAGAGCAATTAGACTCCAAAAGCGAACAAAAAAACAATAACCAGATCATCTGTCCTCCTCAAGCTGTAATATCGGCAGAATTTTCTCAAGCTAGGTCGGATACTAAAAATATTGCAAATCAAACTTGTAAACCCGATACTTTAGATAAACCTGAATTTAGTAAACAAAAAATAGAAATACAACCGAATATCGTAGATTTGGATACAAATAAAAATTTTGTTATTCCCCCACAAATTATTAAGGATAGTAAAGTTCCTGAATTTACGACTACAATTCCATTGAATGGTACAGAAATTAACCATCTTACAAAATGGCAATTTGTGGGAAATACAACATTCAGTGATAATACTAATATTAGCTTTGACGTTAAGGCACTTTTGAAAATAAATAGTCAAATTGAACAAAGCTTGACTAAAAATAACATCTTTTCTATAGACTATCGAGGAAATTATCTTCAACTACAAACAGTCAGAAAAAAACGAGAAATTTCATTAACTCGTAAAGAACCACAAACTTTACTTGGTACAGAAATCCAATTAAGTCTAACTGGTTCATGTTTATTAGAAAACCCAAACACTCAACAACAATGTACATATATTCCTAGCGCTGTTACCGATAAAAATTCGATCGATCCAGATACATTATTGCCAACCCAGATTTTCCAAAATTCTAAATTAGGTGATGTCGTCACACCAGAATCGTTAGTAGCAATGAAACAACCCGGTTTTCAATTGGGTGCAAATGGTCAAGAATATGGAGTCGATTTATTTTTTCCAAAATCTGGAGGGACATATGGGAACAGGCAATCGAATCAAACATCTGTGACTAGAAAAGAAGATATTGACAATATACCTGTCGGAATTTATTCGACAGTTAGACAAATTGTCCGTGCAAATGATAAAGAAGCTGTAATTGGTCGGACAATTCGTGGATTTGGAGTTATCGGAAACGACAAAAATATACTTATAAATTCTGCTTTACAACTCACAGGTTTAATATTGCCCGATGCCGACCCGCAGATTGAAGGAAGTATTAATCCAGTAAATCAAAATATTAATAAAAATTTGTTTTTAGCTGCTAATAATGTACGTTTACCAGCGAATAGTTACACTTTTTATCAAGCTGGTATTGGTAAAGCTAAAACTCCAGACTCGCAAACTACGGAATTAAATCAAATTTCTGCTGCTAATTTTGATAGTCTTTGGATTGGTGTTTCACCAGTAACAAAATATAGTCTCTCAACAAAATCTCGTTATGAATTAACAGGTCTTCGTCGGATATTATCTGCTGGAGGTACAGAAGGAGGAGTCGATTCTAATATTAATTTTTCATCACTTGTAAATGGACAGGAATTTTCAACTGGAACCTTGAAAGATTTCTACTCGCAAGTTTATCTAACGATGTTCAATCAAGATGCTAATTTAATTAGAAGTAGTAAATATACTGAAGAAACAAATTTTTATCCACATATTAGCATTAGCGGTAACATCACAGGTATCAATAATGTGTGGAGATATTATGGTGGGATGATTGGTGGAGAAAAAATCAATGCTTATCTTGGTACAGATTTTACTCGCTATACTTTCGACGGATGGACTTTCTCGGCAGGTGGAATTGCATATACGAACCCAGATAATGACCACTACAGTCAAATATCGGGCAACGTATCGAAAAAGATTACTTTAGGAAAAAATGCTAATTTAGTTTTATCAACTGGACTCAATTACGCTTTTGACCGAAAAACTGATTTCGGCAACTATGTCATCAATTCTCCTGCAAGTTCGGTGACATTAGGTGCGAGAGCAAATTTAGGTTCGGTTTCAATTGGTTTAGTCAATTATTTCGGGGATATTCTACCTAACTCGATTGCAAATACTTTATTAGCAGATATTAGTGTAAAATTTAGCGATAATTTTCAAGTTTCGGCATATTATACACCAATCAACGAGAGTTATAGCCGCTCTCCATTCGGTGCAAAAGCACAATGGAAACTGGGTAATAATGAGAATAGTCCAACTCTTTCTTTCTCTTGGAATAATAATGAATATAAATTTGGTTCTGACCCATTGGGGAATAAGTTAGGTGTAACTGATAATGTATTTTCTGTGCTATTTAAATTTAGTAGTTTTTAAGCAGTAATTCTTTGAGTATTTCAAAAAAATTAAATATTGTAGGACTTACACAAAACTCTCTCAAACCCTCTTAACTCTATGTTCCCTGTGTCTGTGCGGTACATAATTGCATGATTCATGCGTAAGTCCTATATTGTAGAGACGTTACATGTAACGTCTCTACAATATCCAGGGTTAGAGCTTCTGTAAATTGACTAGATTGGTGGAATTTAATTTGTCTTTTTTCCATTTCAAGGGGTTATTAATAATGTATCTGCGGATGTTAAATAGTGCTTGTTCATCACGCACTATACGTTCGTAATAACCTCGTTGCCAAACTGAGTTTCCTTTGGTTGAACGTAATTGGTTTATACGGGTTGCGGAATATGTTTTTAAACTTCGGATGATTTCTGGTAATCCGTGGCGTTTCTGTGGGGTTGGGGCGGGTTTGTATGGATTTTTAGTTAACGATTCGATTGTCAGTGTTCGCTGTTCGCGGAGCGTGCGCTTTGCGCTTAAGCGTTCCCGCAGGGTACCCGCCCCTACGGGGTCGTTTTTCAACATAATGATGCCGTGAATGTGGTCTGGCATGATTATGAATTCGTTTAATTGTACGTGGGGATAAATTTTTGGTAAATTATTCCAATTGAATTGAACGACTTCACCGTAACGATTTAGATGCATTTTTTCATCTTGGATATGTCCAAATAAATGTTCGCGTTTGGATGTGCAAATCGTGATGAAATATGCTCCTGGTTCTGTGTAATCGTATCCTTTTAAACGAATTGAACAACGATTATGTTTTTTCGGATTGAATACCATATTTTTAAATGCCTATTAAATGCATTTATGGTGGCATGTTCTTATTTGTGGCGATAATGGTGGGTTTACCGATTTTGATATGAAATTATTTTAAAGAGA
>JANNFJ010001046.1:0-4041 GCA_031379725.1 Calothrix sp. OTE_75_metabat_31 | reverse complement strand
AGTCGGGCAAGTGCTTCACCGACATTACGCACATAGACATTTTGTCCTCCAGCCTCTTCTTTACCAATCTCAATCGCCGGGTCTCCGTGAACTGAAATCAAGGCAATGCGTCGTTCTGTTTTAGAGTTCATAAGTTTGTTGGTTTTTTAGGTTAATTAGGCGTTGGAGAGTTTTTTTAAACGCGCTCACCCCCCAATGCTTAATTTTTTTACAGAAAGTTAACTAATGTTTATTTTAATTTACTATGGTCAATATTTTGATACATCTTCTCTTAGAAAGATCCTGTAGCTATTAGGTAGTTATATCCAATTTCTCTATACTTGGAATACTATTAATTAATATATGCATACGGCTATAACTGACTAAGCAACCTTAGTCAGTAAGCTACAAACTTGCTGCTTCCAACATTAGTCAAAGCAACATTTGCATTTGGTCAATTTTTATTGGCGGTTATCTCAAAAAATATGTAATACGAACCCAAATTCTAGTATTTTCATTGGTGGACTGTTCTGGGTTAAAATCAATCTCAGTTCGCAACTTATCTAACATTTGTATGTGATAGATAGCCTTGACTTGATGATTCTCCTTTTGAACAAACCACGAATTTAGTCAGCAATCATACTATATGCGAACTCAATAGAGTTTTTGTTACAAGCAATACAATTTAGCCATAATTAATGACGGGTACAATGTATAAATTGTATTTATTAAGCTTTGTAAAGGTGATTTGAGCCTGTCGCTTCACGTGAAAATATGATTTTACTCCTGTAGGAGCGCTCTTGCCTTGCGCCCCTACGCCCCCACTTCCTGGTAAAATAGTAAAATTAATAACTGTTATCTAGCGCCTATTTAACGCGAATATTTTGGTACTAAACGATCATCCTATGCAACTAAAATTTGTTCCGGTTGAAGAGTTCTATTTCGCCCTAACTTTAGCGGTGAGGACTTTGTCGGATTTTGAAAAACCTGGTTTAGTTGAGCAAGTACGGGAGTCATTGAAGGCAAAATGTGGTCAACCATCTACTGTCGCCCCTGGAAAGCAAAACACCTTTAACTATGTATTTTGCATCCCCGATGTCGATAATAGTCCCGCACCGGGACTCGTTGTCTCGATTTCTGACTGGCAAGATAAATTGCGTTTGAGTAGCGATTACGGTTGGGTACTAGATAGCGATCGCAAACCATCACGCACTGAAAAATTCGACCTGCGATCGCAGTTTTCCGAGCAGTTGCGATCGCACTTACATGATTGGTTGCAAATCGATTTAACCTAGAAACATCAATTTCCTTGATGAAAATTAAAAATTAAAAATCAACTTAATTGATTTTTAATTTTTAACCTTGGATTAATTTGTGGTTTGTGCAGCCAGCCGTTGTCTGAGCTGTTCGAGTTCGTTTGCCCAGCGAGGGTCAGGACGAATAGTATCGTCACCACCAGCAATCGGGGCAGTTTCTCTAACAGACGCACCACCACCACGACGGGATTTCTTAGAACTTTTGCGGCCACCCTCTCTAGTTGGGCTAGCACCGCCACCACCGCCGCCACCACTGCTTTGAGGAATTGGTTTAGCCGGTGCTGGTTGTTGTTGTTGCGGAGGCTGCTCATCACCCTCATCACCCTTCGTCCGAGGCAATGCTTTTTCGAGTTTAATCGGAGACTCTTTGAACAAATAACCATTATATTTTTCAATAATTTGGTCGGCTTGTTCGTCATTATTAACCGTTAAAAAACCAAAACCGCGACATTTGCCCGTTTTTCGGTCTTTAATTAGTTTTGTCGTCACAGCATCACCTTCTTCGGCAAACACTGCTTGCAAATCTTGACGGTCAATTTCTTCTTTCGGTAAATTACCTATATACAAACGAATCGACATGAACTAATACCTCCAACTTTGAATCAATGCGACTAAAAAACAAACATGTAATCAACCAACTGGCGCTCGGCTACTGTATAGATACTATTGACTAACACCGCCTTAAACCAATCTTTTACTCCAAACTGTCAGCCTAGACAATACAGTTTTTCTGACGATTGAAGCTTATATAATACAAAACGTATAAAACGCCAGTAATATTTTAATTTAATAAATTTTAAATTTTACAACTTTGTTCCTGCTATAAAAACTTATTCAATACTTTTTCTGGAAAATTAAACACCAGCTATTACATTATCACGGTATTTAATAGGTAGCTAGTTCCGCGCCTACATTTAGACCCTTCAGATTACGCTACCGTTTTGACAAAGCATTGCATCTTCGTATCGTAGCATAAAATACATTGTTCCTATCTGCAAGTAATTAGAAACAAAAACCAGCCCAGGGCTGGTTAATTTTTTGCTGTGTTGGGGGCATAGAAGATATCTAAAGAAAGCGATGAATAGCAACTTGGATATACCAACTTGAAACGCTGATTTATCTCGATTGCATTTGATATTGCCTATAAATTTAACATTTATCGATAGCTTTCGCAACATTTGTTTACAATTTGTCGTTTGTCATTGGTTATTTGTCATGCAACATTTGTCATTGGTTATTTGTCATTTGTCCTGACCCCTGACCACTGACTACTGACCCCTGACCACTAACCCCTGACTACCCTTTAAGCAAAATATAAGCACCACCTGCTTCTGCAGCTACAGCAACAATAGTAGACCAGATTGGATGAGGACTATTGATTATTTTGCCACTTTGTGTTCTCAACGATTGAATATCGACCCAAGGAGTTGCCCCTCGTCGCAACCAACCGGTAACAGTAACTTGCCGGCCGATAAAGTCTTGGGGGTTAACAGGTTGACCCAGCCAAGAAATATGGTGCAATTTTAACAATGCAGTATTGGTTTCCAATACCAAGTCCTGGCAGAGGCTGTTACTCGCACCCCGACGACCTAGAAGCTTGCCGTTAAGGCTGACCGAAATGTTATCAATGGGAATCGCAGTTGGATTATCTAGCAAACTGGGCAATTGGTCAGAGGTTTGTAAATTAGCTCCTTTGAGGTCAGGGAAAAAGGGATTGATTCGGATGAGAACACCAATACTAAAGCAAATAGCGATACAACCTGCAGCGAAATACCAATTATCGTAAATCCATTTGAGGTTGATGAATTTGAGCGCAAAGGCAACTTGCCAAACTAGTCCAATGATGGCAGCGAATATTAGACCAATAGGGATTCCCAAAAACGGCGCGATTTGCATGTAAAACGTCTGCTTCCTGACAATCGAATTTTGAGTATGTATGTCAATTTCGGGTTCGAGATGCCATTCACGAGCGATTTTAATCTGACGCTGAATGCGATCGCCAATCAAAGGATGGGTGTTATTGATAGTGAACCAGTAGCGGTAAGGATTGAGATAATCCCACATTAACAAAGAATCGAAGCTTTGGAGAGGTGCAAGACTACCTAAAGTCGTACTTTGCTTGTAACCAACAGGTAAAGCGATATTTAAACTTTCCAATTGCCAGCTTGTTTGTTCCTGTTTTTGGATATCAGAGGCAATACCCACAGCAATTTTTAGTAAACTGCGAGTTAAGCCGTTAGGATTACCTGTGAGCTCGATTGTAAAACGGTCAGCATAGTAGAGTCTTACCTGTGACAAGCAAATTGCAGTTCCCGTTACCAAACACCAAATTCCATAAACAAAACTGGATAAAGCAATATATAGGAAGTTGACAAATCGTTGGGAAGCCCTATCTCCAAATTTTGAAAGCTGTTGGTACAACTTATAAATTGGAATTGTCACCAACAATACTAACGACATGACTACAGTATCAAAATGGGCAACATGGGCTAATTGTCCGGCATAAAGTGCTGCAATTTCGTCATCATTCAACTGCTGTAATAATCCTAAACTCACAACAATCCGCGTCGTTTTAGCGACATGTCCGTAAGTGAATATTACAGGTGCGGCAATCGGTAAAAATTTTAATTCGGGTAGTTGAATTTTACGTTGTTGGCTGTAGCGTTTTAGTAATCGAATTGCCTCTGGGCTATGGGAATCCAACACATCGGTTTCGAGATGGCGCAAATTGTAAAATGAAGAAAGT
>JANNFJ010000493.1:0-1681 GCA_031379725.1 Calothrix sp. OTE_75_metabat_31 | reverse complement strand
TCAACAGCAAAACCGAGAATTTTTCCGGTAAATGTTTGTAACTGGCTTGACAAACGGTCAAGAACCTGGGTGACCAAATTACTGATATTGATGGGTAACTCTTGTTGCTTGAGTGCCCAATCTTGAAAAGTTTGCAGTTGTTGCGAACCCGAATCAATCCAACTTGGTAAAATGTTTGCCAGTTCGTAGAGTTGTTGGAGGATGAGAGGTACAAGGGTGATAGCAAGGGCAACAACTATGACCACGGTGAGTAATAATGCTGCCGAAATTGCTAGTTTACGTTTTATTCCTTGACGTTGGAAAAAATCAATAGGGTAGTCGAGAACAAAAGCGAGTAAAATGGCTGCAATAAAAATATTAACTAATGGTTGAAAGTACTTAATGACTTGCAGTAGTACCCAACCATTGAGGATAACCAGCGGAAATATCAAGCTGATATTTAGCCATCGGGGTAATTGAGTTCGAGTTTGCATCATGATAGGAGTAGGGAGTAGGAGTTGTTATGGCTCTTGATTAATAAACCATTCCTTACGGAAGTATTGTAACCAAGTTTGAAATGCTGATATGTTTATGTCATTAATTCTGAGGGGTACCTAATAGCGCTTCAGCGCTCTTGATTCAAAGGAGCGCTACTACGAACAACCCATCAGAATTAATGACTATTACCATTAGTAGTTCATGTCATTTATTTTGATGGTATATATTATTGTCCGTAGGTTAGGCGTCCCGCCTGACCGGACTGCACAGGCGAGACGCCTATGCTACGACCCATCAGAATTAATGACATGAACTACTAGGGTTCAACAATTAATTCATATTTATTAAGTATTTAACAATTAACTTTTATACATAAATTCTTGCAAAATGCGCTGATGGACAGGTCCAAGGGGACGAGTTTCTGCTGCAATTCGAGAATAACAGCTCCCTCTATCAATATCTTCGGGTGTCAATAAACCCATATCCCAACCTTCATTGAGAACTAATTGGTTAAATTGCACCTCTAATGGTGCATGAAAAACGTGACGTAGAACTCGTTCATCGGTATAACAACCAAAAAAAGCAAATGTATCTGGTAAGTTATAACCAATTTCTTCTAATATTTCCCGTTGGACGGCAATTTCAGGAGTTTCACCCGGTTCGATATGTCCTCCAAACAATGCCCAATATCCGGGGTAAAGGATAGTGGGAATATTATCGCGCAGTTGCATGAGAAACTGATTATCACGGTAGAGGATTGCGATCGCAACTTGTGTCTGCTGATGGTTCATAATTATTTATCACTTAAGTACATGTCTAATTTATTACTTTTCTTCCAAGTACACTTCTCCTAATTCTTGTCCTGCCAGCGGTATGCTCCTGTAGCGAAGTTGACCTTTCATCACAATTTGCGAACCGACTTTCAGTCCCTTTTGATTGGTCAAAACAAGAATTTTGCCTGTAGAATCATCGAGTTGATAAACGTGCTTATTTAGCAATGGTGCGTGCTTCTCGATTTTGCCTTGGATGTATACAGTAGAGTTGTTCTGCTGTTTTGTTAATTCTTTAATTGGAGTAATATTTGCGCCGATTGCGTTCATACTCGAAAAAGTAGTGTTTCCGCAGCTTGCTAAACTACACAGCACAAACAATCCCAACCCCCTGCGGAATATTGAGAATCGTTGGTCAAAAAAAATCGTTTTTT
>JANNFJ010000451.1:0-7779 GCA_031379725.1 Calothrix sp. OTE_75_metabat_31 | reverse complement strand
TCCCAAAGTGAGGCCATTTCGACTTGAGTTTTATCCCCATGAGATAAAGCGAACTCCCGGAATTTTTCCCAGTCGATGATTTTATGACCATTACCCGGAGGCTTATTGGGCAAGGCTTGGAAGTCTCCAGTAACGTCCAGTCTCTTCAGCCATAGGTCTATAGTGTTACGACTAATATTGAACATCTGACTGGCTTCACTTTTCTTCATACCATCAAGTTCGATGGCTTGGATGACTTTCTGACGGAGGTCATAACTGTAGGGTTTGGGCATCGAAATAAATGCGATTCCCGAAGGGATCGCTTTGCGAATCGCACGTAAGGAGCATTTTGGATTACTTCCAGTTTATACCATAACCGCCTTGGCGGTTGCTATAAAACTCAAGCTGATAAAGCTTTACAGGCATTTCAACCTATATTTCCTGGGATGCCTGTTGTACTCATGGCTCAAAATTCTAGAGGAATTCCTACTTATTACGGTCGCCGTGATATATCCCAATTTATGTCAAATCTTCCTATCCAATGTGTGCCTTGGAAAGAATACACGATAGATTGAGGGTAGCAGAGAGTAATAATTTAACTTTGTTATCAGTACAAATTGTCGAAAATATCGATAGGTAAAATCAAACTCTATGATTTTAATCGCCTAAAAGCACCCGAATCGCTCTCAAAGCCTGACTGCGTTTCCCATTACAGCGCTTCCAGCTATTACGCAATACAGTTTTTTCTCCTTGCCCCTTTTCTATCATAGATTTCAGCTTTGAAGATGTACCTCATAGCTGCCGGAAGTGCTGTACTAATTTTCGCAAACCAATAATGGGATTCTTCATTACTCATGGCAATAATTCCCTTGGTAATATTCGCAATGCGGTCGGGTTTAGAAAGCGGTTGCAAAGTCTGAAATAATAACGCCAAATTTGTCCCCGATTCTTCATCTAATATATAAGGACTTTGACGATTGTGACTTAATGTTTTCGGGTCATAATTATTTACCTTCAAACAATCATAAATTGCCTGTTTTGCTTGTACCAAAGCATTACCCTTTAAGCGTCCATCTGCCAAGCGGATTGGACGCTTTTTCTCTCCAGCTTTTTTATAGGCACACTGGTATAATTCCAGAGCAAAGTTGTTATTTTCTGTACTTACCACACGCAGTTGAAACTCTTGCATTTTCAGTAAGTTACTTTTACCAATAAGTTAAGCCTTTCAACCGGGTTACGATTCAGGGCACTTTTGATATTACTAATTTCTGAGGCGTTTGGTTCAATTGGTGAAGAAAATTTAAATTCTAGCTTTAATGACACATCGGCTTTAACGTCTGGAGTATTAAGCAAAGCATTTAGAGTTGCTTGGAAGCTTTGGAACCCTTTTAAAGCACCCTGGTACTCTAACCTTACGAACTGTTCACCAGCGTTAATTGTCGCTGTTTGGTCGATTTGTAGGGGGAGTTTACCAAATAGTACCAAAGCTGTCATCAGCTTGCGGTAGTCCATCACTTGGGAAACCGAGATTTCGAGCGATCGCACGGACTGCACCTTGTGGTCAAGAATGCGATCGCTCAATTCATTAAACACCCTTTCTGGGCTACCATCTAAGTTAAATTCCTCTGGTTTAGCTTTAAATAGAGATAAATCATTCCAGGAATCATCTATTTTTTCCTTTGGGCCGGGTGTTACAGGTGTACCATCACCATAAGTTAAAATACGTGCTTGGGTTTCTTTCTCAGCAACTTCACCATTCCCGTAGTCAGCGACAATTTTAAAATTACTAGTGCTATTAATTGCCACGGAATGCTCATCGCTCCCGTCAGCTTTGAGTATGACTGATTAACGCTAGGGGGAAAACAGCAATTTCTATTCAAATCTACTTTGAAATGCCCTCAACGTGTCTTTATTATCACTCGAATCGTACACACCGAACACTACGCGATCAAAACATCCATGAAATCGTTAACTCTCAAGCCACTGACCAAAAGCATCAGCTACCATGCTGGGATTATTAGAAGGTGTGCCTGTACGGATTTATTCTCTCGCCAAAACAATTGCAGATTGCTTTAAGTTTCGCAACAAAATTGGTCTTGATGTTGCCAATGCTAGACTTGAGGTAATTACTGATACTTCACAGTTCTAGGACAATAGCGTGCAAATTATCCACCTTGACCTGAAGCCAGTTGCGGAGAATTACGTAGAGTTACGTTATTTTACCGATAACCCGAACCAGTACGAGAAAAGGTCACTGCCCCTCTCGGATATCAGCGATTTGATTGACATCGCCGAGCGGGATTATTATGTTTCGGCGTTTCCAGAAGATATGGGGTAACTGGACGACGGTTGTATAACTGGTTGGATGGGAGCGACAGATGGCTACAACCTTTACTGGATAAGCACCGGCGCGAGGGGATTGTGTTGGTGATCGCTACATATGGAAAACTCGCCCATTTACCGTGGGAAGTGTTGCACGATGGAAGTAGCTTTTTGGTGCAGCGCGTTCCGGCGATTGTCCCGGTGCGGTGGATGTCGGATAGTACGGTAAAAAAGTTAACTATTGATGGGGAACCAGAAAACCGAGCCTTGCAAGTTTTGTTTATGGCGACTTCGCCGTTGAATATCTCACCTGTGCTGGATTTTGAGGCTGAGGAAGCGCGGATTTTGGAAGCGATAGCACGACAACCTTTGGCTTTGACGGTGGAAGAAAGCGGTTGTTTGTCGTTCATCAATTAGCTCGTTCTGAGAAAGAACTTGGTGAAATTGAAGAGGCATTGGTCGAGCGATCGCACTCCGTAGGAAAAGGGACTAATTCCAGTCTATACCCTAACCGCCTTGGCTGTTGCTATAACTATACCTTTTGATGCTATGGTATGAATGTCCGAATCTAAAACTTCCTGTATTGTTTTTTTCGCAAGACGTGTTGTATAAGTTCTTTTCTTTCTTGCAAAATCTAGTTCTTCACTAAATGGTTTTTTACACGTTTCACATTTGAATTGATGTCTATTTATTTCTAAAAATACTGGTTTTTCGCCAAAAGATAAATCTTTGATAATGTGACGATGATTTTGGTGTAGTTTAGAACTTTTTGTGCCACAATGAGGACATATACTATATGACCTTATAGGTTCAGTTTGTAAAATTATTCCAATCCCATCGTGAAGACGATGTGATATAACTTTTACCTCTTCTAAATCGAGAAGTTCTGTTAAAATCTCAATGTCTCTTTTATTGACCATGACAGTAAATACACCAAAAAATTGCATTGTTATATCTACAGCCAACAATAAATAACCTTACATGTCAACTCTGCTAACAGTTTTGTTCATAATTTGATACAATTTGACCAGAATATTTTATCTTTTGTTTAAATGTTTAGCATAACAAGTACTGAAGAACCAGAAATTTCCGAATTAAAAAAAGAAGAGAATAGACAATTATCGTTTAGGAGAATAGGTGTTGAGTATTTAATAGGTAAAGTAAAAATTTTCCGAGTGGCTAGTGAAAAATTCAGTTTAGCTCGTCATAAATATAGTCAAATAATTATGGCAGTTTGTGGACTAGTAAGGTTACGACTTAATCGGTTATTTTTACTAATAACTAATGTTTAAATTAGCTTGAATAAAATAAAATTCTCTCACATCTATATTTTAGCTCTAAAGTGATAGTTTAGATATAATATATCTTCAAAGCCCTATTATATCGTACAATTGGTTATGCGATAGCGTTCGCGTAGCGTGTCCCTTTGGGACTCAGCGCCGACCTGTCGGTTCGCATAACCAATCTTATCGCTGTAACCCAGTCACCGTGAGCATTTCTGATTTGTGGATAAGTCTAATAAAAAAGTTACATCAACAGGGTGTTTTAAAACGCGATATTGCTATAAGAACGAAATTCTAAACTAGAAAGTTCTGAGATACGAATTCACCTATAGCGATACCTGTTGCAAGACCATCCAGGTTAGCAGACTGGAAATGAACTCCGCCATAAATACGGCTATCACCATTTTCTTGTGCTCCCTGCATAAAGCTGCTGTATGAACGGGAAATACCAGGTAACTCTTGTGAAGTCGCGGTAAAACTAGTGTTGTCACCGAAGAAGTCAGCCAGAATTTTGGCTGCTGCGCCTCCAAATACAGAATGGGCTGCTAGGTAATCAGGGTGTGGCGGAGTGTTTAGCAATGGTTCCCAATCTGAATCGGCAATAGTATTCGGATTTCCATCAATATCAGCTCCTCGAATTGCTGTAATCGGTCGCCATCTATTGTATGAGTACTTAGCATCATAGGCAGCAATCCCAGCGTCAGCTACTGTAATATTTAGTAGGGCAAACAGCCGCGCGTTCTCCTCTAGCGTATTACCTTGCTGCAAAGCCACTTCTTCCGCAATCCTATTCCACTGTCCAGGTGTCGTAATAGTGTCTGGACGACCAAAAGACCAGAACTTAGCAATTTCTGTTTGTTCTGGAGTGCGGATAGCACTGTTTCTCTCGCCCAAAATTCTAACTTCGTCAAACTCTTCTGCATATTCGGCACTTTCAAGAGCAGGGAAACCATCCGGACGAAAAGCTGAACCACTTGATATAGCAAACGGAGTAACTTGGCCCCAATTAGGAAATACGGCTGGCGTGAAATTAGGAGGGGTTGGTTGCCACACACCTAGGGCTGGTTCTAAGCTGTAAGGTGATTCATTCGCCTGAACTGAACCGTCATTGCTTCGCAAAGCTATGATTTGCTCGGCAACACTCCTACCTAATACAATTCCAACATCCTTAGCCGTACTGCTGGGGATTTCCGCTAAAGATCTAATCCGCTGCTCATCAAGTACAGTCCTCTGTGTAGGGTACAGATTAACTAGCGCTTCATAGGCTGCTTGAACTACTGCGGCTTCGGGCGAAGCGCCTGCAACCTCGGATGGATCTACATTGACAAGATAGGGCTCGTGAGTTCGGTAGATTGCGTTAGTAGCGTCATAAATAGCTGCATGAACTATTGCCAAATTGCGTGAAGCTATCAGAGTTGGTGTTCCAGTAGCTTGTATAGTGTTTAAAGCTACTGCATTCCAATCAATAACTGCATCGGTTCCGTCTGTAGAAATGAACTCGATAGCCTGGTTATTGCTTTTGTTGCTCTCGTTAATAGTGTTGTTTGGGTTAACCTCAGCAATCAGATAGTAGGCTCCCGGTGCCACAACAGAAGGTGTTCTAACTTCTGGAGCCGCAAACCGAACAGTGAATGTTTCGGATTGACCGGGTGCTAGTTTAACTCTTGGATAGTACAGATTACCCAGCAGTTCATCCTTGCCTGCTAGATTACCTTCATTAAGAGGTAAGTCAAGCAATGAATCTGTTGATGCATAGAGATTAATGTCCAACGGACTTCTGAAAATCCTACTGCCTTGATTAGTAACAACAACCTCTAATTGTCCCCGTTCATCAGGAAAGATACTGGGCGTCTCGACGTTGTTGAGCTTGATTGCTATATCTGGTAATCGTGACCGTGTTGTGACATTGATAGCTTGATTCATATATCTTATCCACCTAATTTTTCCAAAAATAGAATCTAGACACCTATAACAAATCGGCTTATCCTGAAACCTGACCTGCTAACAGCAAGAAAGAGGCTGCATTATTATTGAATTGTTTACAGCAATCCTTTTCAGCCTGTTAAACCTGCTGTTTTCTACAGTTGATTTCAACAAATAAGCACGTATACTTCAAAATACTGAGAAGCTCCTTCCTAGAAGAGTTAGCAATATTTGAACAACCAGTATACCAAGATACAAAAAGTCACATTAAAAGCAACTACTTACTTTTGGTTGGATTTAACTACTAAAGTCATTTTAATTTACCATTTAGTAGATAGAATAGCAAGCTGTGTTGCTTGGTTAATTTTTACAGTTTTGTTGTAAAAACTAGCAATCCTTGGGTAAGCGTACTTGATGCCATCTACCGATAACAGGGGTTTGTCAAGCTGAATCGGGTAGTTGTCCGAACCTGTTAGCAACTGATTTTAATCTAAATTTAACTTTTACATAAATCTTCTTTACCTTTATCTATTATCTATCTACTAGGTGGTAGAGTATAAAAGTCCTCTTAGTAATAACCTGTACCCGTTTAAAAACTGGTTCCGTGGATATATGTCCTTAAAATCGAAAACTCTTACAGCTTTTAGGAGCGACAAAAGCCTGAATATTCACAAATTAGGCGATCGCAACCAACCATAGAGCAATCCCCAGTCCACCAAAATCAAACTCCTAGTACAGCTTGGCGCAAATAAGCCAAGTATTAGATAGGAATGGCACTAAGATAAGCCGAAACATATACAGCGCAAGGGCTTGAAGTGTTGAAAGGTCAAGGAAAATTCGCACATAAAAAACAGCGAAGTTATTGAACGATGTAGTCGCAAGTTAGGCAGTCGCAGCGTAGTCAAAATTAATACAAATTTGACCCTGTAGAAAAACCCCGATGTATCCAGTCAAACTAGATTGGTTATCATCGGGAGAATCAAAATGACTACTTATACTGTGCCAAAAAGGGTACATATTCTCAAGCAGAAATTTAGTAAAAGTATTGGACTGCCTTTTAAAGAATTGTTGCCAGAGGTAGTAATAAGTGAAATTATCAGTGAATTAAAAATAAAATATAGATGTCGTTTATTTGAACCGATAGTAACACTATGGGCATTTTTATCTCAAGTTTTAGATATTGATAAAAGTTGCCATAATGCGGTTAGCAGAATAATTGCACACTTGGTTGGAGAAGGAGTAGAACTTCCCTTCCCTCAACGGATATAAGTGCATATTGTCAAGCACGCATTAGGTTGCCAGAATTATTGCTTGAAAAAGTATTTTATAGAGTGGCAGTTACTCTGGAAGAAAAAGTTAGCGAAGAATATTTATGGTGCGGTCGAAACGTAAAAGTTATAGATGGTTTTAACGTTTCAATGCCGGATACAGAAACCAATCAAAAAGAATATCCACAACACAAAAATCAAACAACAGGTTGTGGCTTTCCAATTGCAAAAATCGGGACGCTTTCTAGTATTGCTACAGGGTCAGCAATCGCCTTAGTCATTGACGTTTTTAATGACAATTGACAACTGACTATTGACCTTTTACAGAGCGGAAGACGAGGTTCGAACCCGCGACCTACAGCTTGGAAGGCTGTCGCTCTACCAACTGAGCTACTTCCGCATTTCGGTTTCTGGTTTCCAGTTGCCGGTTTCCAGTTATTAATTAACTGTGAACAGGAAACTATAAACAGTTACTGAACATTACCAGTGGGGCAAGATGGATTCGAACCACCGAAGTCGAAAGACAGCAGATTTACAGTCTGCCCCATTTGGCCACTCTGGTATTGCCCCTGGTTAACTTTAGTGTTTTTAAGAACATTACTGAGCCGATGGAGGGATTCGAACCCCCGACCCACTGATTACAAATCAGTAGCTCTGGCCAACTGAGCTACATCGGCTTTTATTTACTTTCCTTTCTACGCTACCTGTCTGTCCGAATGATCCACGTAAAATCGGGAACCATGCTTCCCGGAATTTTGGGGTGTTTAATTCCGGTTTTATTCGAGATTAAATACCCCCCAAAAAAGGGATTGCAAACTTACTAAAGTTTTGACAGCAAACAAGCAAGCCCGAAAATTTTTAATTGTTTGAGAAAGAGGTCGAAAAAGAAGAGGTTTTCAAGTATATGTCTAATTAATAAAAGATATTTTTACCGAATAGAAATCGTTTTGAACAACTTGCTTCAAATGGTCGGCGGGGACACCGACCACGGATCTTTGTTTCTA
>JANNFJ010000407.1:0-1949 GCA_031379725.1 Calothrix sp. OTE_75_metabat_31 | reverse complement strand
TCTCTTTCTTTTACAAGCCTTTTATTTAAGGTTTCATAATTAAGGCGATAAATAGTTAGTTTATTTTTTGCATCAGTAGAAACTGATGTTCCATCTGGAATCTTTTCTAAAAGTTTTAATACCTGCTGCCATTTGGTCTCTGCTCGCTCCCAAGTATCTAGAGAATTAGGATTATTTTGAACAATTAAGGCTGCCTCCATTGCTATTTCTTGAGCATATTTAAAATTTGCAACAATATCTCTTTCCTGGTTGGAAGTTGTACTCATCGTTTGAACTGGTAATATTTTTTCTTTGCTAATCCAAGCTCCAAAACCCAAAATTGAAAGAATTGAAATTAAAATAAAACCAAAAGTTTTTTGTTTAGTTATTTTTTGGGATTCTTGCTCTTTAATTTGCGTTTGCACTTCAGTATTATTCTTTATCTGACTTGTTACAGAAGATGCAGAATTTAATGACCTAGCTTTTTCTTTACGATTTTCTTGCTCAATATATTTTAGGTTCTGCTCTACTTGCCCTTTTAAGGTATTAGCTTGTAATATTAAGTTGACTGATTTCTCTTTTAAACTTTCACATTCATTAAAAATGTCTGTTAAAGAAATGAAATTATCATAACTAGATATAATTAATCCATACTCATCATGAAACCAATCTAAAGCAAAATCACAATTACCAAAAAATGATGTTACGGCAAATAAAAAATCTGTAATACTTTCAGTATTTTCAATAACATCGATAATCTGATTTAGTCGTTTTTGCATTTCTGTCAATTGATGTTGAGCATTGTTTATTTCCTCCAATTCTTTCTTGAGTAAATTATAATTATTAAAATCTAAATTATTTTTTAAACAACTATCAATATTTTTAATTTGTTTAATTACATTAGGTTTCAATTGTTCTGTCTTGATATGCGCTAGAAGTTGTTTATTACTCAGAATATCTTCTGCAAATTTTTGAAGTGTATCAGACCAATCAATCCAATCTTCAACTTTTAATTTTAAATCTTCTAAGGTAACTTCTGCTTCTGGGTCGCCAAATTTATCTGCAATAAATCCTGAACCACTCGCAATAACCGCATCTACTATAAAACCACCAGGAATAAAAAAACTTGCGGCTGTACCTAAAAAAGGTAAGGCACGCATTGCTGTATTTTTAAACTTCTCAAAACCCAACTCCTTATCAATCTCTTCGTGAATATTTTGTAGTTTGACTTCAATCTTATTTAACCTTGTGGCTTCATGACGAATTTTATTAGCATCACCGATACTAAGTTTTAAACTATCAGCAATATTAGGCAATTCTTCGAGAAGCTGTCCAAAATCAGCCATAACTATCCTTATGAAATAACTCTAAATTTTATGTAGAATAATACGCACTCTTCACTTAGCCTGTTAATTGATTTACAATTATCAGAGTCTATAATTCTAAAGTTCCCTAAATTTTTGCGAAACTAACATATTTCACGCTTTTTCCTTGCAGAAAAAGAATTAATAAAACAAACCCCTACCACTGCAAGAGTTATAGGGGAAAGTTGGGGGGATGTTAGCAGGTGCGTATTAACCGTTGGACTAGTAATATCACTGTTTTGTGCGTTGTGGTACATGGACGCTAGCACGTCATGAAACGCTTTTTAAGTGTGGTGCAAGTGCCAGAGTGGAACGATGCCGCCTGTTGTGTTATTTTTATATAGCGGGTTTTGGCACAACTTGGTTGTATAATTCGGCTTAACCCGGTTTTTTTGTTCTAATGATTCTCCTACCGGATGTACGCACGTACTTAAACTTAATGGTTCTGCAAAGCCGTGTTTGTACTTGAGTATTTATACATAAATGGTAATGAAATACACCATAAACTGAGGACTGAAAAATATAAAAAGGTTTTAATAAGGAACATTTGTAGGCTAGTGCAACTAATTAGTATATTTTCTTCCTGTTCTGTATCAATCCAATTAT
>JANNFJ010000390.1:0-2913 GCA_031379725.1 Calothrix sp. OTE_75_metabat_31 | reverse complement strand
GTAATTGTACTTTCGACAATAGAGTTAATTTGTTCGCGCTTAATTTTTTGCTTTTCGTGCAAAATTTCCAGAAGACGATAATCCCAATAGTTAATTTGTGCATCTTCCGCACGTAACGGAACTTTATTGATATCAATTTCTGGGCAATATTGCGCCATGTGTCTACGCCAGCGTCGAAAAGGGTGCGTCCCACCTGTAGCCCACACCATCCTCCCTAGACGATAGTAGAAAGTCCATTGATGCCCTTTTGTAGTTTTGATATCTAACTTACCGCTGTACTGCAATAGAGTACAAGTTTTGAATTCATCTAGTAGGTTATTTGATACCATCAGTTCCGGATGGATCATCTTTTGTTCCCTTTTTTATGTAAACAGCGAGTATTGTAAAAATCTAAGCATAGTCGTTAAGTACTCGATAAGTATGATTACGGAAGTTATATATAATCGACAAACCTTCTCCGGATAGTAGCCATTAAGTTTGTATATATGGTTATACGGATTTATGGATCTATAAGTAGAAACCGTCGAAAATATAAATCCTCACAAGATTGTTTAATATTCTTGTAAAAAAACTTACATCATTAATATCTTACCAATTGGACTCGTAGCTATGGTTAGAGATTTTTATGCACCCAGTAGTTATTTCTTATAGTACGGTTTTGTTTGCTCAACTAAATCCGTGTAAATCCTGATTTCTTTTTAAAGCTATTTTGTTCATAGAAATCAAAGGTTACATATTTATTCTGTTGAGAAGGTTAAAATCCGAGTTTCTAAAATAAACCTGGATTCAAAGAATCCTACAAATAAATTAGGTTTGTTTTAAAGTAGTAAAAATAACGAGATATATTTAAAATGAACTTTGCTCTTGTAGGTTGGGTGTAGCGGTAGCGGAACCCAACATTTACTCTTACAAATTGTTGGGTTACGCTTCACTCCACCCAACCTACCAGGATCGATTTTTTTGGCCGTCCGGACATAGCTTAACCAGCAGACTTACTTTGTAAAAAGCCAACTAAATTTTGCAAAAAAGATTGGCTAACTCCTGTTTTCCTGGAAGAATCAACAACAGGTTCTACTGTTTTGTATCCTACGCTACTAAAACCGTTGCGGTCTTTTTCTAATCCAGATTCGATTTTAGCGGTGATAACAGGTTTGGTAATTTGTTCGCCAAACGCATTTGTCGAATCTAAATCATCAAATATTAAAGGATCGTTCTTAAAAGAGGTTTGTGTAACTACCAAAGTTTCTTCGACTAGATTCGTAATAATTAGTCGAAAACCTATCTGTTGCACTTTCTCTAATGGTAATTCAATCGTTTTAGCGATATCTCGTAGAGAAAGCTGACCATTGGCATATTCCAAAACTTGGCATTCGGAATATTCCAAGCGCATTTGGGTTTTAGCTGTAATCTTTTTGACTAAACCTGAAGTCAAGTCGGGAAGTTTTTCTGCTAATCCACTCCAGTCACGCAGCATTCGCAAACCATTTAGAGTTGCTTCAGTGGCTGGGATGCTCAAGCCTGTCATTTCGGCATTTGCTAACTGAGCTTGAAAATCGAATTGAAATTGAGCGTCACACAGTTGAAATAAAGGCGATACTTGTGCTGTTAACTGAGCGCGAAATAATAAAGTTAGTTGTTCGGCTTGGAGCAAACCTTGGGTTTTGAGAGACAAACCCAATGCCATGTTGATAGAAGAAGCTTGAAAATTTTTGAGTGCTATTTCGTTACTCATCCAGCCTCGTTGAGTAATCATTGTTAATAAGCATTTATTATCTAAGCTATCAGCGGCTGCAACAATACGCCCTTGTCGGAACCAAATATAATAAGCTTTATTTGTACTTAGATTAGAAACTGTGAGTAATCCTGTTTTATAACCCTCTTCTAAGAATTGGAAAAGCTCTGGTAAAGAAAATTTTGATAAATATCCGGTAAATGCCATATTTCTCCTGCTCTGATCTCGATTATTTAATGGATTTTCATCGCTAATGTAGGGGCGCAATGCCTTACGCCCTAATTTATCATTGCGCCCTCACTTTCTTGAGATGTCTGTAGTGGGGGCTTTTCATCCCGTGTACCATATGAAAATAAATGCTAGTGCAAAGTTAAATTTCACAGATTTAATTATGCAGAAATCTTGCCAGTTAAAGAACACATGTAGTGCTGTACTAAAGTAATTAAAGATTGAGCAACAGAAGCAGTTTTATTGGGATTAACCGTAACGATTGGGGGTCGAGTCTCGTCATCAATATAACCAAGTGCGATCGCAATATTTTCGGATGACCAAGCACCGGGACAATCTGTATGAGTCAAACCAATTATCATCGGTATTTCCGATATTTGATTCATATGTGTAGCGACACGACGAGCATACCTAAATTCGTTCGGACGATGTGCTGGCACAAGCAAAATATAAGCGTGCGCCTTACGAATCAACATGTCCCAAATAAAGTCGAAGCGTTCTTGACCGGGTGTTCCGTAAATGTGTAATACCATATCGGGGCCGAATGTCAACCGACCAAAATCAAAAGCGACTGTAGTCTTAGATTTGAGTTCGGCAGTCGCATCAGTAGCTTTACGGTCAGTATCGACAACTTCAATTTCACTTACCGAACGGATAAAAGTAGATTTTCCAGCTCCAACTGGACCCGTTACAACTAAGCGCATGACTTCCATAATGATTTCCTCTCTTATAAGCAAAAATAATAAAATATAATGGCTTTTAGCGGTTAGCTATTAGCGGTTAGCTAACCACTAACCACGGGAGCATCCTGTTTTGGCAGATTTATAATTTTGTAATGCTTCGGCTTGCGCCAGCCCTAGCCCTTTCAGGGCGGCTACGCCAACGGGCTTACCGAAAAGCTCGCTTAATCGCTTAATATAGTACGCGAGCAAGATGCTCGCACTACACGCTGA
>JANNFJ010000375.1:0-3994 GCA_031379725.1 Calothrix sp. OTE_75_metabat_31 | reverse complement strand
ATAATTTAACCAATAGCTGGATATTTTTTGTATCATAGTTGATATGTATGAATTTTTTAATATACTGTAGCGAGAACGCTATTAGCACTTAGTCCGACACCAAAAGCTAATCACTAACTGCTAATAGCCATTTTAAAAGTTTAATTTTTATCCGTTCTTAGTATAGCTCTACAGCTTATAAAATAATAGTAAATAACTATGTTAAATGTCAGCAATTATGTATACCTTAATTTAAAATAGTACTTACTTCTCTTTACATAGCGCCTTATAAGTAGCTACAGACTAGTACCGTTCGGTGTAAATACGTCTACCATTTAAAACGGCTGCAAATGATGATTTTTTCAAGGTTCGTAATGGTGGGTTTATTTGCGCCATGCTGAACTAGTGAATTCGCTCTTAAGTACGGAGACCGAAGGCAAACAAAGCTTATATATTAGACTTTCCCTCTGGTTCAAATGTGTCAGTTATTTTAGCCGTGATGCAATAGTTTTTTCTGTTTAAGGCTTAAGTAAATAACCAGGCTTACGATTATAGAAAGAAAAAGCATACTAGTTCCGACCGTACCTAAACCAAATCCACCATTTTTAGTAGGTTGGGATAGTAAATCACCCACAGATGCTCCCAGCGGACGAGTCAAAATGTAAGCTGCCCAAAATGCCAAGACTGCATCCATTCTGAATTTATAATAACCAATTGCTATTATTGCAATTAAAGAGCCAAATACTAATGCTGATTGTGTATAACCCAGTTTCAAAGCCTCTGCTAAAAGGTCGCCAGTTGCTGTACCCAAGGCAAACGTGAATAAAATAGCCACCCAGTAAAAAAGCTCTCTTTTAGCTGTGTTGATGGAGTGCATAGCTAATGTCTTTTCGTTTGCATACCAAAGCCCAAAAACTGCCAACAAGACAATACTAAAAACTATAGTAGTTGTCACCAAACTAACTCCCAGATTGTCTACCAAATTATCAGTAATCAATGTGCCAGTAATGCTCGTGAAAACGACTACAATCCAGTAACTTGCGGGGACATAGTGTTTAAGCCTAAACTGATTCAAAAGCACAATTATTAGCAGGAAACTCATAATATAGGATGTAAAGCTTAAACCAAGGTTAAGGGTTACTGACAGATAATCTGCCGCAGTTTCACCTACTGTGGTTGCCATTACCTTAATAATCCAGAAAGTACCTGTAACTTCTGGAACCCTATTTAACATATTTCTCATGATATTTCTCCTACTTGATTTTTTTCAGAGTCATTTTTTAACTACTGAATGACTAAAACAGAGCAACTAGCATGATAAACAACGTAATTACTACTACCCAACTAAAATTCTTTGAAAGCTCATGATTTTCAAAATGCTGATTTTAAGATGATACTTCCATCCTCTAGAATGGAAGTATCAAATTGATTATGAAACTGGCGAATTAATCATGGAAGACCAGGTTTTTTGACCAAGTACACCATCTGCTGTCAACTTATGCGATCGCTGAAAGCTCATAACCGCAGAACGAGTCTTTAAACCGTAAACACCATCGGTTGGCCCATTGTACAGTTTTTGTTTTTCCAAAAAAGCTTGGATATCTTTCACAGCTTGTCCTCGGCTACCCATTTTTAGAAGCGGAGCATTTTGAGGTGAATAGCTGCTAAGATTTCTATTACTATTATTCTTAATCGAATTTGATGGAGATTGCGACGAAGGTGTGGTTGATTGACTGGGCATGTTAGCACCTCCCCCATTGCGATTCATTGTTGAATCCCGTCCAGATTGATTCTGCATTCCCATACCAGATGTTTGGGCACTTGCTGGCAAAGAACTCATTATCAATGGGGTTAAAGCTGCGATAGGCAGAATAAATTTTACAAGTTTGCTAATCATGAGAGAAAATCTCCTTTTATAATACTGTTTCGGTCTAAAATATTTAAGACCGTAAATTTAACTTGTTGATTTAACTGTAGATAGTAAATGTAAAAAACTCGGAAAGATTGATTGGCAAGTTTAAATATAATACCAAAGGGTTTTCAAAAGAAGGTTCTATCTCTATAGAGATAATCCTTGACTTACAATATATATAAATTAATATTAAAATTTTAAGCCTTTAGCTAGAGGTTAATGATTTATTTATGTTCAATTTCGCAATTACTACATAGCAAATTTGGTAAAAACCTCTTAAATATTTTAAGACTTACGCATTTTAACGAAAAACTGTCATTCTGTGGCTTGCCTCCCCGGAGGAGTACGGAGCGCAAGCAATAAGTCCTATATTTAAATTTATAAATTTACATTTAGTGTGCAATGAAGTGGTATTAGGGACTTCCAAAAATTAAATTCTTCATCTTGTGGGATGGGCATCGCAAGCCCCGTCCTAGATTCAGGGCGGGCAGGATGCCCAACGCCAGGTGCTACAACGGGGGGAACCCCCGCAACGTACTGGCTCCCCCACAAGAAAATTTTGAGTATTTTTTTATTTAGAAGTCCCTTAGTAAAATAAATTACCTATTTCGGCATAAGCGTTTTGCTAGGAGCAGTCACAATCAAATCTTCAATGTTGTCAAGCATTGTCTTGCAAAATATATCTAAAGGTAAATCATTAAGGTCATGTCCAAAAGGATTTTCAAGCTCACAACCAAGTTCTTCAATTCCAAAAAATACGAAACTGATACAAGCCATAACTACTCCAGTCCACCAGTTCAAACCACTGACTAACTCAATCGGCAATATCAGACCATAAATTACTAGTAATTGCTTAAGATAAATAGCGTATCCTAAAGGCATTGGCGTTCTTAAAATTCGCTCGCAACCTCCTAAAATATTTACTAATTCATCAACTAAGTTTTGTAGACGAATAAGTTGATCGACATTTACGCGATCGCATTCATACTGACGCTGTAAATAATCTTCAATCCAGTAAGCAATTTCTAGTGGGGGATGGTTTGCGTCTTGAAGCTTGCAATACTGAAATGAGGACATCAATACCATTAATTCCTTATTCACAGCTTCGCGGCGCAAATATAACTTCATTGCGATCGCAAAAGCAACTACTAATCTTAATGTTGCTTTTTTCTCTACTCGACTTGTTGGTGATTGTTCAATCACTATCCAGATGCTACGTGATAAATTACGAACTGTATTAGTTAAAGCTCCCCATAGTTTACGAGCTTCCCAAAAACGCTCGTTGGCAGTATTCGTCCGAAAAATTAACAATAAACTCAGGACGAGGTTAAAACTTAAAACTATATTGGTAATACCACCTATTTTTGGAAATGGTATGTGTATTCTATGAGCGTAGAGCAGCGAAATCAAAAAACCATATGCGCTGAAAAAAACTATCCAAGGAAGAATATTTTTAGCAATTGAACCTTGAAGCTTTACAACTACTTGAAGCCAGTGTAGCGGTTTACCATGATAGTCAGAAAATTTTTGCTCCCATGACCTTAGTGAAGAAATTTTTTGATCTAAAGTCTGTGGTTTATCCTTTTTATTCATTGTGAAGCAGCCACATATTATAGGTTTAAAATATACTAATTCTGTACCATTTATCTCGGCTTAGGTAACATTAATAATCATCATTAATCCGCCTCCTCCCTCTACTTCAACATGTTTATAAAAATACCGCTTTATTGAAAAACTACGGATGTCTATTTCACCTCCGTAGTCTCCATCCCCTAAAACAGCAGCAAATTATACTGATACCATTTGCTTCTGAGTTCTTATCCAATGACGATGTAGAGCGATCGCATTGATAAACTCTTGGGTTAGTGCATTCATACCAGAACCATTGCGGCTACTATCGGCACGATAAGTGATAACGCCCATATCAGAACTAAAGCCGTTTGGCGATTCTTCATTAGCCAGAGCAACACCTTTAATGCCTGATTGTGCTAACAAATCAATACCTTCACTCACAGCCGCAATTGCCTTGCAATGTTTGAAAGCTTCTTCAACAAATTGAATTGCATTGCCTTCCATTTTTAGGGTAGAGATACTTTGTTTTCC
>JANNFJ010000360.1:0-8286 GCA_031379725.1 Calothrix sp. OTE_75_metabat_31 | reverse complement strand
CGGGGAGGGGATTAAGGGGTGGGGTAAAATTCTATGCAGCTTCATAAAGAATTGGTATTAAACCCTAGCCCTTAGTCTTGCCCTTGCAAGCAGGCTGCACCAACAGAGTATATAATAAGGCGATATGCCTCCGGCACCAAGAGCGCGATACCACTTCGTGGTCGCCTTTGGCATCGCATTTCAATTAACTATTTTGATATCCGAATCTCTCCGTAGACTAGTTTCGTAAGTATTAAATTTAAGTTAGGGTTTAAGTAAATTATTTCTTTACAAATTGACTAATCTATATAGTCATAGTCATAAAACCCACTTAAATTAAGTACAGGTAAGCCATATGAGTCAAGATAACTCGCAAAACGTCCAACAATTTCCCCCGTTTGCTGACAAAAACGAAGAAACGCCAGATATCGGGGGTGGCTTACCTGTAATTGAATATTGGGCAGAGCATACAATTTCACCCGAAGGACCGAAACTTTGGAAAACTTTACTTCATCACAGTGCTTGTCTATCCTGCTCTTGGGGCACAGGAGGGCAAAAAGGGGGCTTTACCAACGAGGAAGGAGAAAAGCTTCAGCGCTGCATGAAAAGCGTCGAGGCAATTTCGGCAGAAATTAAACCGGGTATAAAACAGCAATTTTTTGAGCAACGCAGCATTACTGAGCTACAAAAACTCACCTCAATGGAAGCAGATAGGCTGGGAAGGTTGAGTTTTCCGATGATTTTGCGAGCGGGTAAATCTCACTACGAGCGCATTTCTTGGTCAGAAATTTATCAAATAGTTGAAGCTGGTTTCCGTAAAACACCGGAGAGAGTCGCTTCTTATAGTTCGGGACGCTCATCTAACGAAGCCGCTTTTTTGCTGCAACTGATTATGCGATCGCTCGGTTCCAATAATTTAGCTGACTGTTCGGATTTGTGTCATGCTCCTTCGACCTATGGACTTGAGCAAATGTTTGGCACAAAAACGTCGGTTGTGAGTTTAGAAAGCTTAAAAGAGGCGGATTGTGTAGTGTTGGCAGGGGCAAATTCGGCTTACAACCATCCACGCTTGATGAACGAGTTGATTAAATTGCGCGATCGCGGTGGAAAGGTGATTGTCATCAATCCCATCATGGAAATTGGATTGGTTAAATTTGGTTCTCCTGCTTTCCCTATCAAATCTCTGGTACAGGGTTCTGATATTTCCTCGCTGTATCTTCAACCAATTCCCGGTAGCGATTCTGTATTATTTACTGGAATTCAAAAAGCACTGATTGAGAAATGTTCCATCAAAACGGAGTTTCTTCAAGCCTACACAGAGGGATGGGAAGCAGTCATTGAGAATGTTCGCTCGATTACTTGGGAAACTATCACTCAAACATGCGGAGTATCCCAAGCAGAAATCGAGGCAGCCGCAACTACAATCGGCAATGCAAAAGGGGTTGTCTTTGGTTGGGCAATGGGCATTACCCAACATGAAAATGGCGTAGACAACGTTTATAGTATTGGCAATACTGCATTAATCAGTGGCAATATTGGTAGAGAAGGCGCAGGTGTAATGCCTGTAAGAGGGCACTCAAACGTTCAGGGATTCGGCTCAATGGGCGTGACAACCCAAAAAATCAAAAAAGGACTTCAAGAAGCTTTAGAAAAGCTTTTAGGACGTTCTCTAAGTAGCGTGAAAGGGTATGATACTCGCTCGCTAATTGAAGCCGCAGACGAGCAAAAGGTAGACACGCTTATTTGTTTGGGTGGGAATTTGTATGGGGCGAATCCAGATTCAACTCAAGCAAAACGCGCTTTAGGTAATATTGAAACTATTGTTTATCTCGCCACGAAACCAAATTTAGGACATTTCCACGGGTTAGCGAAACAAAATACAATTGTCATTCCCGTACTGAATCGGTTTGAAAATCCTCATAAAACAACTGTTGAATCGGGTAATAACTTTGTGCGTTTCAATGATGAAGGTGAAACTCATCTCAAAGACGCTGATTTAATTCCCGAAGTCGAATTTTTGACAGAGTTAGCCCATCGGATTCACGGCGAATATCCGGTTGATTGGCGCAAACTCCGAGACACAAAATTTATCCGTCAGCTAATTGCCCAAACCGTTCCCGGGTACGAGAAAATGGCGACGATTGATGAAACAAAAGAGGAATTTACAATTAGCGATCGCATTTTAACCACTCCTCACTTTCCCACACCTTCCGGCAAAGCTAAAATGTTTGTGACACCACTGCCGCAACTAACCCTGCCAGACCGAAAAGCCTTCGGTGCCGATGATGCAACTCAAGGGATTGTGGTAGCTTTAATGACAGGGCGTAGCTATGCTCAACACAATACTGTAGTTTATCAAATTGAAGACAAGTATCGGGGAATGCCTCACCGTAACTGCATCTTGATGAATCTAATCGATTTAGAACAAGCAGGATTGCAGGAACATCAGCGGGTTACGGTAGAAGGAAATGCAGGTAAATTAGAGAATGTGGAAATCATTAAGGGGGCAGTGCGTCCGGGGGCTGCGTTGATGTTTTACCCAGAAGTAAATGCAATCTTTAATGCCAAAGTTGAAAAGAATTCGGGGACACCAGCTTTTAAGAGAGTGCCCGTATTTGTGTATGCATAAATTTACGTGGTAATTTATTTCATAATTTCTCACTCGTTACAAGAACCCGTAGAGGCACGATATATCGTGCCCCTACAGACTGTGGGATTACCCAAAATCATGATGCGAGGAATTATACCTTTGAATTGTCAGCAGTATCTGTGAAAGTTCTGGAGCATCTGATTTGGGCGACATGTAAAAATTAATAAAACAACCAAGTAGGTTTACTTTACCTAACATTTCTCACCAAAAAATCAGCCTGACCGCAGCTTTTTTGAGAACGTTTGAGAATTTCTGGACTGCAAGGAATTGGATTTCCATCCTTGGAATAGCAAATTAATACTTCTTGTAAAAATCGTCCCGAACCAGAACACGAAGGTGCTACGCTGTCTGCGTTGATTCGACTATTTGCTTTAGAAAAATCTTGCTTCAAACCATTAATCGTAGTTCGGAAAGGTTTTTGAGGTCGCTGATAAGCTGTAGGAATCACAACAGAATCCTTAAACTGTTTAGATAAGGTTAAGTACTGCACTGGAGTTTGACCAGTACAAGTTCCGTGTTTTCTCCATTCATGGTCGTAAAGTTTTGCACTAGGGAACAGCCCTGGAAATTGTTGTTTCAAGGATGAAGGCATTTCCTCTGTTGAGCAATTTGCCGGATAACCCTTTTGATATTGCGGCCAAAGTCCATGCAAAACAAAGCTAAGTTTTTTACCTGCACCGCACTGCTGCGGGTCGGAATCTCCCTTACTTGCACAGTAATCTGGCGACCACGATAGTGCTAGTACATAAAAGTCGAATTTGCCGGGGGTTCCTTGTCTTTGTGCAGAGACAATACCTGGTATAAAAGCGAGCGGAGCTACCAAAGAAACTACTAGCGAAAATCGCTTAATGGACAAAATCATTTATAGATGCCTGATACAATTCACAACAACATTATGTGAGACTGTGCTTTATTTGTCATTACTTACTTTGCCCCGATCGAATTGTCGAAACAGAAGAAATAAACTATCCGTACAAAAAGCAGTATTTACCTTAGAATAATCATGTCACCCTCCCAAGCCACACAATGTATGGTTTATAGGTTTTTTGGAGGTTCTTATGGTTTTGTGCCTTAACCCTGATTGCGAGCTTCCCCAAAATCCCGATGGTACGGAAAAATGTCAGAATTGCGACGCAAAGTTAATACCTTTATTACGAGGTCACTATCGAATTATCTCTGCTTTAGGTGGAGGGGGATTTGGTCGCACTTTTCTAGCAGAGGATACACATAAATTTAACGAACCATGTGTAGTTAAGCAATTAGCACCAAAGCTTCAAGGTAGCAAAGCTCTACGAAAGGCAACTGAATTATTCGAGCAAGAAGCAAAGCGTTTACAACAGTTGGGTAAGTATCCGCAAATTCCGACTTTGCACGCTCATTTTGGAGAAGAAAAATACTTATTTTTAGTGCAAGAACTGGTTAATGGTCAAAATTTGTCAGAAGAGTTGGACGCAAATGGACTTTGGAATGAATCAAAAATTATCGATTTTTTGAATGATTTCTTACCCATTCTCCAAACTGTACACGACCA
This sequence comes from Calothrix sp. OTE_75_metabat_31, assembly GCA_031379725.1. GTDB lineage: Bacteria > Cyanobacteriota > Cyanobacteriia > Cyanobacteriales > Nostocaceae > JANNFJ01. Next base: position 4,126 of record JANNFJ010000360.1, on the reverse strand, counting down.
TAACGTGATTCATCGAGATATTAAGCCAAGTAATTTGATGCGACGATTTGATGATGGTAAATTAGTGTTGATTGATTTTGGAGTAGCGAAGCAAGTAGAGGTGATGGGTGAACCTGGAACAACTATTGGTACTCGTGGGTATGCAGCAGTGGAACAGATGGATAAAGGTGAAGCATATCCTGCTAGCGACTTATATAGTTTAGGGGCAACTTGTTTTTTCTTGCTAACGAATGTATCTCCGCAGGAATTGTGGAAAAGACATGGTTATAGTTGGGTTGATAATTGGCAGAAGCATTTGCTGCAAAATATAAGTTTTGGATTTGCGAATATTTTAGATAAACTACTCAAATATAACCATCAAGAGCGCTATCAGTCCGCATTGGTAGTTTTAGAAGACTTGAATATGTCATCATTACCACCACTGCCACCACTACCACCACTGCCACCTCAAGCACCATCGATATCACAATTATTGAATCGAGCATTAATTGCCGGATGTGGTAGTTCGTTGCTCGCAATAATGATTTTTAGTTTTTTGAAACCGATCTGGATTAGTGCTATTTTGTGGTTATTAGTGTTAGGGATTTCAATTTTAATTCAAAATCGATCTAATTATGACAAAATAAATATTTTTCTTCTTGCTATCATAACAAATTTTTTCACAGCTACTATATTTCAAAGATTACGTCAAAGTGATTTATTACAACCCGCGTTGAATTATTGGTTATTCGTATTTGTACTAATAATTATTTCCGGATTAGTAGCATTTCTGACTTTAATTGTGTCGCGTTTTGTGTATAAACTAGTATCTGATTATTTTTAAATTTTAATATATGAATGATAAAGAAAATATCCGCCTGACGATTTCTCTGTTTATCGCTGGGATTTTATTAGCAATTATTTTATACGTAGTTAACAACGTTATTAAACCCGAACCAGTTACTTCTAATCCGACTCCAATCGCTACGACTCCCACAATAATTCCTAATCCATCTACATTAAACAATGCACTTTTCAGTTATGGAGAGCAGAATATCTTAACCGATAGTCCTAGAAGCAGTGATATAGATAACGGTATCGAAGCTTTTAATACTGGAAAATATTCTGAATCAGTTCAGTTATTTAATAATGCCTTAAAAGACAACCCAAACCTACCCGATATCCAAATTTACTTAAATAATGCTAAAGCTCGTTTAGCGAAAGAGAGCTTTACATTAGCGGTAGTTGTACCAGCAATAAATGCATCAGATTTAGCAAGAGAAATTTTGCGTGGAGTTGCAGATGTGCAAGCGAAATTCAACGAACAAGGAGGATTAAATAATCGATTGCTACAAATTGTTATTGCTAATGATGGTGATAACGAGAATCAAGCTAGACAAGTTGCGAAAAAGCTGGCTTCGAGTCCAGAAATATTAGGAGTAATTGGGCATAATAACGGTAAAAATACTTTAGCTGGATTACCAGAATATGAAAAGTTTGATTTGGCTGTAATGACTCCAAGTAGTGCTGGTTCAAAACTGAGAAATCAAGAATATCATGTTTTTTTTAGAGCGACTTATTCTGATAAAATACTTGCAAAGAAGCTAGTTAATTACATCAATATTAATTTAAATTTGAATAGAGTTGCAGTTTTTGTTAATCCAAAAGACACTACTAGCCTCAGCTTTAAAGAATCTTTCCAAGAACAGTTTCAAGGTAATATATCACCAGTATTTGACTTTAATAACATTGATGGTAATACAGTCAATACCATTATTCAAGATTTAGTAAAGCAACAGATAAAAGCAGCACTTTTATTTCCCGATATTGGGTATGTAAATAAAGCTAAACTTTTGGCTAAAGCCAATTCGGCATTACCAGAGTCCAGCAAATTACAATTATTTGGTGGTACAATTTTTAACCGTTCCAAAACCTTAATAGAGGATGGAGAAGATTTAAAGAATTTGATTATAGTAGTACCTTGGTTTGCAGAAGTAGATAAATCAAAAGTATTTGCAAAAGAAGCTGAAACAAGATGGAGAAATATAATTACTTTCCGTACAGCTTTTAGCTTTGATGCGACTAAAGCTTTCATTCAAGCATTATCTAAATCTTCTACATTCAATAAACCAAACCCATCACGGCAAGCGATATTACAACAGCTTAAATCTACTAATTTATCTGAGACAGAAACCTCTGGAGAACCTCTGGCATTTAAAGATGGAGAACGTATCAGTGGAGAACCTGTATTAATTAAAGTAGTCGGAAATAAGGAATCGAAATACAATTTTGAGCTAGTTAAGTGATTTCAGAGCTTGTGTATGAAAGTTGTGTGTATAGTCCTAGTAGTTTATGTCATTAATTGTGACAAGTAGTGAAGGTTAGATCCCCGACTTCTTTAAGAAGTCGGGGATCTGATAGCTTGTCATTCCAAATCCAAATTGACCTCAAGGGTTTGTCCTTCGACTGTTACTTTATCACCTCGTACTAGTCGCCGTCCTCGTCTGGTTTCGACCATATCGTTAACTAGTACATCCCCACCTTGAATCATTAACTTGGCTTGTCCACCAGTTCCGACTACACCCATTAGCTTTAAAAACTGATTTAATTGAATTGTACCGTCTCTAACTTTCATGATTTTTATAAATACTTGCAGTGTATATTTGTAAGACAGGCGAGACGCCTATCTTACGGGTTATTTATGTATCGAAGAACTCTTACTTACATATAAATTAGTAGTTAGCTGTAAATTGTAAATCTAATTTCCAACTAACTACCAATAAGCAATCTAAAACTGCTGCAAAAACCGTAAATCGCTCGCATACAAACGGCGAATATCATCCATTTGATGCAGCACCATTGCGAACCGTTCGACACCAAAACCCGCAGCGAACCCGGTATAAACTTCAGGGTCGTAACCTACAGCTTTAAGTACATTCGGGTCAACCATCCCACAGCCCATGACTTCCAGCCAGCGACCATTCCACTGCAAGTCAACTTCGGCACTTGGTTCGGTAAAGGGAAAATAACTAGCACGGAAACGAATTGGCAATTCGCCGAATATTTGCTGTAAAAAGACTTTAATAGTGCCTTTGAGGTCGGTAAAAGTTAATCCTTCGTCAATCGATAAAAGCTCGATTTGATGGAAAACAGCCGAATGGGTAGCATCGACATCATCTTTGCGATACACCCGACCTGGGGCAACAATGCGAATCGGTGGTTCTTCGGCTTCCATATAACGGATTTGTACGCAAGAAGTTTGAGTTCTGAGTAAATTACCGTCGGGTAGATAGAAGGTATCCTGCATATCGCGGGCGGGGTGGTCGGGGGGTGTATTGAGTGCCTCGAAATTGTAGTAATCGGTTTCCATTTCTGGTCCCTGTGCCACCGTGTAGCCCATACCAATAAAAATATCGAGTGCGCGGTCGATGATACCGTTGAGAGGATGAACGCGACCCTGGGGACTGTAAATCCCCGGCATCGTTACATCCAGCGTTTCCGCTTCTAGCTGTAACTGAATTTTGGCACGCTCTAAAGCATTTCGTTGTTTGTCAAGGCTATTTTGGAGGGCTTCTTTAACTGTGTTGGCTACAGCCCCAATTTTGGGACGTTCCTCGGCGCTAAGTTTGCCCATACTGCCCAAAAGTACTGACAATTCTCCCTTTTTACCCAGATAGTTGACTCGCAGTTCTTCTAAGCGTTCGAGAGTATCGGCTTGTGCGATCGCGCTTTCTCCATCAGTTCGCAGTGCCTTTAATTGAGCCTCTAAATTGCTCTGGGGGTTACTCATGCTTGTTGGTCATCTTAGATTTAATACAGTCGCAGTTAGCTGCAAGTTGTCAGTCTCTGGCAATGTTGAGCCTACTATATTTTGTGGCTTTTATGCAAAGAGCGTTTTAATTGCTCCTGCATCATATTAACTTGATGAGAATTATGATTTCAAATCATTGATAAGTCTAATAAATATACTTGACCAAAGAAAAATTATTGATTTACCTATAATCCTGACAGGGCGAAAGTTTCGTATCAAAGGCAATAAAAAAATTAGGCAAAGGTAGCCATCCTAGTGACTATATTGCTAGTATTTACTTAATAAGTCAAAAAAACGTATACAGATAATAATATTAACTACTAATTTTAATGTTGT
>JANNFJ010000350.1:0-9318 GCA_031379725.1 Calothrix sp. OTE_75_metabat_31 | reverse complement strand
TGGGGGAATCAATTTCAAAATCTACGCAGTATTGACATGTAACGTCTTTACAGCATTCAAAATTAATGGCATGGACTACTAGTACCGTGTGGCGGAAATAAGGATACCATTGTAGTGCGTAGGCAAAGCCAGCCCGCAGGGCTTGCATCTTGCTCGCTTTAATATAATACGCGAGCAAGATGCTCGCACTACTGTTTTATATCAAAATTAAAATATTTTTGAAATGGTATGGTTCTTTACGCCATGCTGTACTAGTACAACAAGGAAAAAGAAAGAAAGACGATTTTATAGGCTTTTGAGCCATTTCTAATGGTAGCCTTATTTCCGCCGAACTGTACTAGCTACTCAGCAAATTTTTCAAGATAGGTCGTAAATTAATACTTTAGGATAAAATAAAAATGCGCTTTTTTCTAAATATAAATACTTAATTTAAAGGATTTTCGTTACATATAATACAGGCAACAAGCTTACTACTCACTTTGTATATTATTCCAGAAAATTATTACTAATCCTGGCTGCTATAAGCCTCATCGGATTCTTAGGTTTTACTCAAACCCAGATTTGATAGATATTCGAGAATAAGCGATCGCATATAATCTAAGATACGAATATAAGCTTTCATTTGCTGATAATCATCATTTGCTTCGAGGTAAAACTGAGTAATAACGGGTATATCAGTAACCCTTATAGACTGCAACCGCTCAATAGCTTGTTGCCGATTCTCAACGCTACCAGTTACTTGGATTTGACTAGCATAACCCCTAATATCGACCGTCAACAGTTCGATTTCCTCTAAAACCGTAAATTCTTCATCAGATGTAAACGGCAAAGAAGCAATCTTCTTTCGTTCTTCCTTCGTATTTTTATAATCGGTAGTTAACTGTTTTAGTAAAAGAGCAATATAACTTTTAATAACTTCAGGATTTTGTGTATTAAGTATCGTGCTAGTCATCATTTACACCATAGGTAACTATTTTTTCAACACCAAACTTATCGGTTCTTACAATCAAATATTCGCTTCCTTTACGATAAACAGCAGATGCATCCCGACGATAACCCGTTTTAGGAACTCTTATTGCCCCCTTCTTATTAAAATTATGTGCCTTTCTTAGATATTTCAACGGGTCAAACTCTTTTCTAGAGGCATGGTCTAAAATATTATGAGCCACACTTGTGTAAGTAGAAGCATCCCACTGTGTCATATACTGTTGTATTTCAGCGACTTCTGTTTCACTATATCCCTCATACAATTGTTCTAAAAATGGGTCTATAAGCGACTCATCAGGCATAATTAAATAAATTGAATTATGATGCTACGGATTTATAAGTTTACTAAATATTCCATGTTATTTTAGTGCCATTCAATTTTCAATCCCCAGCTGAATATGGATTGTTCACCTCGCAGGCAAACAAGAAGGGTTCACATCATCTTTCAACTGCGATCGCCGAAGGCGGCTTCCGCATCGCAATTCTATTTAATTACAAACATCTAGCCATCCAACTATTTATTAAATGGTTAAACATCTAGATGCCAAGAAAAACTAGGGAAATTACATTAAAGTCAACTATACTAAGAACGGATAAAAATTAAACTTTTAAAATGGCTATTAGCAGTTAGTGGTTAGCTTTTGGTGTCGGGCTAAATGTAATAGCTAACCGCTTGCAGTATATCACTAGTTCTGACTGCTGTAGAGACGTTACATGTAACGTCTCTACATCCCCCAAAATGGTTGGGCACGATTAAATTTCTTATTGCATTAGTCTTTCCCACCAGGATAATGCAATTTGACCGTTAAGCTTCATTTTCCTACGGATATCTTGGATATTCCAGTTAGTCAGTTGAGCTAAATTTTGTGCTTCTCGTTCGTAACGTTTGGTTAAACTGCGCTTGTATTCTCGACCTACAGGACATTTTGTTTCACCAGTAAAAGGATGTTGCAATATGTAACGTCCTTGAAAATTCTCGGTGCTTGAGGTTGTATGAAACATCAAATCTTCAGGGAAGCGATCGCGTGTGTAACGAACGTGCAAGCGTGTAATGAAAACATTACTGTTAACAATGGGAGGACGACGACGAGAAGTAGGAGTGGCTGCATCGGCTTGATTTTGGTCTAACCAAAAAACGCCTGCTTCCTTGAGTTCTTCGTTATTGAGGGGTTCAGCAGAACAAGGGTCGCAGCTACTCATATCCCAGGCATATTCTAGGAATGCAACCTTTCGATCTTCTTTGAGGTAGGAGGTTTGGAACATGGATTTGTAAAAATCGCCAAATTCTTGTTTTACGAATACAGGTATATTTGTGTTGGAAGCAACTTTTACCGTGCGGTAGTTAGTGACTTCTGCTTGTCCTTTAGGGGAAAGAATGTAGGCAATTAAATCTTGTTCGGTAGTAGCGTTTATCATTCCCAAACGAATCGGTAACATGAATTTAGGGGATTCGTAGGCAATTTGAATAGGACGTAGATTTTGGTAACCGCTGGCTTCAAACTTGTCTAAATTAACTTTCGCAACAAAAAACTTCATATTTTGGCGAATATAGGGCTTCAACAAAGCTTTTGCCCCTCGCGGAATTTTATAACCGTTACGGTTTAGCCAGGTTTCTAATCCTCCAGATTCTTTGGCACTAAGAATTACAATGTCATATTCCCCTACGTTAAAGCGTGCTTCTACAGTGACTCCGAGATTGCGATCGCGTCGTTTTGCAGATGACTCTTGATTTTCTGCCCGTGATGCAGGCATTGGTACAGGACGAAACACTCTGTCTTCATCGATACATGGGTCTGAGTCGAAATATTCGACTAAACGAGGAGCGCTAAATGCATCTAAACGCTCGATAATAGTGGGTTTTGCGACCTTTACTTGCTCTTTTTTTAAGACCGTAGGTACAGGGACTACAATGGCAAAATCTTTGACCTCACCTTGATAGTCATTTGCCATTGTTAATACAGTTTTGTTGTCATTTCTAGCAATAACTACTTGGGAAGCTTTGTTATATAACTTTGTATCGGCTTTCGCTACATAAAAACCGCAAAATGCCGAAGCAGCAGGGGCAAATCCTAAAAGTATAACTATTGTTAGCAGTAATGAGATTATTAATTTTAATTGCTTCATTGGATTAAGTAGGGAGTAAGAGTAATGATTCCGTAGGATAGGCGTCCCGCCTGTCCGAAATATACCTAGATAGGCATCCCGCCTGTCCGAAACATATCTAGACAGGCGAGACGCCTATCCTACAATATTGACTTTGGATATTTTTTTAATTGGAAATAGTGGTAACTGGTCATTATTCTCCCCGTCTCCTTGTTCCTCCTTTTCTTCCCACTCAAACCTTTCTACTTGCCAGAATTTATCGAGGACTACAGTTAAAGGGGCTAAAGCGAATAATGCCCAGAAGACTGCCGTGGAAAGAAAAAAGTAATTGCGTAAAATGAAAGTAACAATAGCAATGCATAATGCCCAGATAATCCTACCAATACGCGCATTGGGAATTGAACGGGGGTCTGTTACCATGAATAGGGCAAATAGCAGCAAAGAACCGCTCATTAAGCGATGGAAGTAAACGTCCCAAGTCCATCCCAACCAGATATTACGGATAGCTTCGAGTAACGCATATGCACCCAGAAATGTCGCAGTAGTATCCCAACGTCCGACACGCTTGAGAACCATGCCACCACATCCTGCAAATATCATGCAGTACCACCAATCTTCTCCCCATTGTCCGGGTGAAACCCAAGCGTCGGGGGCAATTATTAAAGCGCAGATAATGCCGAAATTAGCAGGGTTAAAGAAGTGTTTACTGCCGACCTTGAAAATAAATTTACTGGTAATAGCGCATGTTGCCGCTAGCAGCATTGTTGTCCAATGGTCTGCCCGCAATAGCAAACTCAATCCCAAGGACGTAATCAGGGCACTACGTACCGAAGTTGAAAATTGCGGTTTTGTTGATGGTTCTTGGTTTAATGACCAATACCCCATTACCCATTGCACAAATATACATGTAATAATGGCAACGGCGATTAATTCAGGCTTTAACGTCCAATCTCTAGTACCGATTCCCAAAATCAGGAATAAACCCAGAAAAAAGATTTGATAGTCGCGTGCATCTTCAAACAGTATCATCCAGCCAATTCCGGGATTACCCTTAGATATATTTTAAACTCGTGTCTTAATCTAGACGGGTGGTAGTAAAGATAGTGCCGTCGTTACAGAATTTGCTACAAGTAAATAAAGTTTCGGTAACTATTAAGTAGGTCAATAGACATATCCGCAAATGAAGCCCAAAATCGCTGAGTCCCTTACATGGCTTAGGTTTTAGTTTTCGTAACAGATAAATCTCTAAAATCCTCTTTAGAGAAAGGTTTCAGCCAAATTAGGTTCTTATTTCTGGATAAGTCTAATACTAAAAAAACGAAGTATGTAACAAAATATAAAATTACTGAAACCCTCTTTACTACTCCCTAACCGTTTCAGAACTACGAAACATCCTTTCAATGATTGATGCCTTTCAATGCAGCAACTAAAATTCGCATCACCTGTTCTAAATCTTCAGGAACCCGATAGCTATTGATTCCCTGTTCAAAGTGCTTTGTAGTGCGGTTTAATCTGCCAAATTGCCAAATAGTGCCTGTCGAAACAACACCGACCATAGTCGGCTGTTGAGAAACCGTAGTTGCCCCCTCCCACTGGTCGAGTGCCACCAATTCAGCTACTAATTGGGTAAAACCCCGCGTTAAATCCTCATATTTTGCTTCAATGACTAATAACTGGTTAACAGAATTTAATCGCAATAAGTAATCTAAATTACCCTGAAGCCAATTGGATACTTTTAAACTGTATTCAATCCGCAATTCTGCCTGCGTGTAGTGGATTAATTCCGTTACTACTCGTGAAATGAGAATTTCCCGTCTTGCTAACTCGTTAGTTAATGGTACAAATGGTAGTACTTCCTCAATGCGATACGGCTTAAGCCGTTGCCAAGGGCATCGCGTAATTCTTGCAAACGGTCTAATTCATCGGGAAATTGCGGTAAACTAAGATTCTTCCGGGTTAATCCATAGCCAAATTCTTGAGCTAACTCGCTAGCTTCAAAGCCAAGCTCAAAGTATCGACTAAAAGTATAACTTTGGTTTGCGTCAAGAATTGGCATAGGTTAGTTGTAAATGGCATTTCATGGATTTCACTTCTTGCCCAGAGTGCAGCCTTTGTTGCTATTAGCGATACCATTATATGGTATCGCGGGATTTTGGGGATTCGAGAAAGTCACATACTGCAAATAATAGTAGGCATCAGTTTTGTAGGAGTTACCCGAATTATACTTATCAACATCTAAGCATTTGTACAACTTACATGGCATCTAAACATCTAGATGCCATGTAAGCTTATCTTAATAACTCATCCATCTGATGTTTAATCAACATCCCCTTCAACGTCTCATTTTCTGCCTTCAACGCAAAATTCTCCGCTTCGAGTTCCCGAATCCTCTCCTTCATGGCTTCCTTACTCGTGCCAACTCGATGAATTACCACCTCCTTGTAAATTTCTAGATTTGCGTCCTCACTCATCCAGCGTTGGTAGGTGTTTGTATGTTCCTGTACCGTATGTCCCATATAGTCTGCCATCGTTTTAATGGGAACCTGCAAACGGTGACCCCGAATAGCATAAGCATGGCGCAAATCGTAAGGACGGAAACCTAAATTAATATTTTTGAAGCGGATATATAGTTTTGCAGTTCGATTATCCAGTTTGCCACCGTTACAGGGTAATTTGACATTCTTTAAATCAAATAACTCTACCCAATGGGGATGTAGGGGGGGGACACCACAATTACGTTCACCCGTTTTTGTACCCCCCGTTAAACTGGGGTTGAGTTTGAGTAGGTGGAAGCTGTTATTGGGGTGGGTAAAAGCATCCAAATCCACAGCAAAAAGCTCATGCGATCGCAATCCGTATGTAGCTAGCATTCCATATGCCCATTGCCATTGTTCGCTGAAGGTAATATTATCTTTACTGGCATATTTAGATAAAGGTAATCCAATGTGATTGAATCCCGCAATGATTTCTTCATCAGAGGGAATAACCCGAATTGCGGGATGAGGTTGGGGAGTTGCATAGGTATTAATTGTTTTAACACCATCAAAATCACAAAAATCGCAAAACTTCTTTAATTGCCAGACCAAGAAATACCTAGACGATGTATTGGGATTGGTTTTTTGTAGGGTTTTTTCCAAGGCATCCATTGTTAACGGTTCATTTTGTGGTAATTTCTTGAGATGTCGGATGTAATGAGTTTCCCAAGTTCGTATACCTTGACGGTTTCTTTCATGGGTTTTCCAAAATTCACGCTCATAGTTAGCAATTAACTCAGAAATCGGTAATAGGGGCTTTTTCTCCTGGGTTAAAGCGATTTTTTGAGCTTGCTTACCCAGTAGTTCAGGAGTCCAGCGAAACTGCTTCGTAATTAATAATAAATCTAATTCACGCGCTTTTGTCACAGCAGCTTTCACACCAACATCATTAGCAGTAAAACCCACAGAGATAGTATACTGCTTATTCGAGCTACCATTTTTGCCAACATCACCCGGTTTACAAGGGAAAGAACCCTGCAAACCAATCGACTTGATACTAGTTAACTTAATTTTAACCTTCACCCTGTCCAAGCTTAAAGCCGAATTCGCTACTGCGATCGCATGTTTAATGCGTAAATACTCACGTTCAATTTTGGCAAAATCATCTGTAGCCGGATTTTTCGCCTTCCATAGCTTCCATTTTGCAGCTTCCCAGTCGTCAATTTGTACGCCATCCCACAAAGCACGACGGGGGTCATATGTACTAGTTTCACTAGACATAACAGTGTTTCTAACTAATATTTAATAAAATGATATACGGCAAACAGACGTTTATTGTAGTAGGGGAATAAAATATAAGCAGTAAAATTGGGCAGTATTAGTATTTACTTACGATTCACCGCACTAGATAAAATCTCCCACCTGATGTAGGCTCATTTTTAGCAAGATTTTTGAATTAAGCTTCTGTTTTTCTGGAAAGACAGAGTGTAAATTATACGGAAATAGAACCTCACACGCAGTAGTTAAACTATAAAATCCAACGGCAGCAAGATAATGAAAAACCCTATGAAGCTACAAAAGAAGTACTTTTTCGTAATTGCGATGCCCTTGGCAACCTTCGGTATCGCATCTGCTCTAGTAAGTTGTACATCAAAACCGACCCCTACCGTCAATAATAATATCAGTGAAGTACCCACAGTCACTGCCACACCCGACATCGTAGTGACACCGACCCCAACTTTGACCCCAACCCCGATACCGACCGAAACAGCTTCGCCTAAAGCAATTAAGCAAGCACCATCCGCAGTCATTAAACCAACTCCAGCCCCAAGTGTAGCTAAAACGCAAGAATCGATTCCACCCAAAAATGCAATTAGCTACAATGCAATTCCCTCTGGGGCACAGACACCCGTAGGGAAAACTGTAGATGTGACAGTGTATAGTAGCGATGCACAATGTCAGGAACTAGTACCGCAAAAAGCCGCCGTCCCCGCAGATGAACCCGTCGCAGGTGCAGTCGGAAAAATTCTGGAAGGACGTGATAGTGGTGATTTTAGCTTGTCTGGATATCGTGTTAACGTTACGAATGGTGTAGCCACAGTTGATTTCCGCTTGAACCCAAGTTCTAAGCGGTTTTTAACCTCGCTTTCGAGTTGCGAACAATTCGCTTTATTTGGCAGTCTCCGCAAAACATTAACTAGCAACAATCAATGGAAAATTAAAGATGTTCGCTTCACAGAAAAAGGTGAAGAAGTTGCACTTTAATTAAAGCTAGGAAAAATTACGTAGGATAGGCATCCTGCCTGTCCGACAATTCGATTTTTAATTGACTTATGCATATTAATTAAAATTTCAAGGCATCATTAAATATATTGGGATGAAAATAGGTAGGACAGGCAAGATACTTATCCTACGATTCAATTTTCAACCTAGCTATAAGGATAAGTAAGACAGGCAGGATGCCTATCCTACAATTATAACTTCTACTAACTTTGCACCTGATCATGACCCTTGAGATAACAACCACTGTTCAATCAATTCTGTAACAATATCGCTCATTTGTTTCTCTTGGGACAATGCTACAGCCTTCATTCGACGATGTAATTTTTTAGGTAAGTAAACAGTTGTCCGAATATAATCTGGGTCGGTACTTTTACTTTTACTAACTATTTGATCCTCGATAGACGGCAATTCATCCCGCTGTTGACGACTCCTTGCAGCATCAATCAAATCATCAAAACGACTACTTTTCTTTTTATTACTCATTTTTTTGCCTTTCCCCCTTCCCCTTTGCCCTGTTCAACTAATATTTCCTTCCCAATCTCCTCATAACAATTCCAAGCAATATGCGCTGCATCGCCCTTCATCGCATTGACTGGCACACCCTCCAACGCCGCCCAGCCAAATACCGTCCAGCGCTTTATATCCGTTTTAAATAGCGCTACCCCAGCACTTTCTAAAGTCACTCTTGCCTCCTCCCCTGAATTATTTGGATGTGGTGGAACCATATTAAGTAAAATTCGATAATTTGTTTTCACGCCTTGAAGGGCATTCACCATTTGCATAGTAGCAGCTAATGCGAGAGCATCTGGGGTAGTTGGAATGACCAATAAATCGCACCCCCTTGCCAATTTTTTTAATTCATTCAGGGGGGGACGGGCAGGTGTATCAATCACGATATGTTCGTAAAGCTTTGCTAGGCTGACTGCAGTTTCTTCGTCTGCCACTTTAAAGGGTAAACGACCCCGATTTGACCAATCTAGAGAACTGCGGTTTAAATCACCATCCACTAGTAGGGTATCAGCTTTTGTTTGCAGATATGTAGCCAGATGCAATGCAGTTGTCGATTTACCAACTCCACCTTTAAAGGCAGCTACTGTAATAATCATAAATCTTGCACTCCTTTAGCTACGAATTATACCAGCGATTCTGACTAAAACGTACAGATGTTTAAGCATTGTGGACATTTAAGCATCTAAATTCATTTTCGACATTCAAGTGGTTAGATGTTTTGATGTTTACTGGATGCTGAAATGTCTAAAAATTTAAATGTTATTTGGTAAGTATACAAATAATAAGCTTTTAAAAAATTAGTACGATAATAGTAAAAGCGCTAAATATTTGTGTAGCGAAAGAACGTATATAAACTAAAAGGCAATTTTAATAGAGTGAGTGTAAAAGCTATTTGATTAACGAAAAAATCTGTGTCAGCGGGTTAATTAAACTAAGTAGAGATAAAGACCTTACATGTTAC
>JANNFJ010000346.1:0-5360 GCA_031379725.1 Calothrix sp. OTE_75_metabat_31 | reverse complement strand
GAGAAAGCGCTTGCAACAACAGTCGAGAAAATTCGGCAATCGCTCGATTTACAGACAATTTTTGCCACCACAACCCAAGAAGTCCGCAGTTTATTGGAAGTTGAACGTGTCGCAATTTACTGTTTTGGTACTGCGGGTGGTGGGGACTTTTTAGCCGAGTCGGTTGCTGATGAATGGATGCCGTTGGTTGAAAATCCATTTTTAATTAAGTACGATTTAATACAGTTGACCAAAGGAGGACTGTCTGTCCATAATCGTTCCGTTGCAGTTCATGATATCTATCAAGAAGGGTATTCGGAATATCAACTGGCTTTTTTGGAACAGATACAAGCTCGTGCTTACACAATTGTGCCGATTTTCCAAGGAGATAAACTTTGGGGGTTGTTAGCAGCCTATCAAAATACAAAACCGCGTCAATGGTTGGAGGATGAAGTAAGTTTGTTGGGACAAATTGGTTTGCAATTGGGTGTGGCATTACAACAAGCTGAATTACTCGAACAAACGCGACTGCAAAAAGAAAAGCTCAACGAAGCGCTCTTTGAATTGCAGCACACGCAAACGCAGTTAATTCAAGGTGAGAAAATGGCTGGGTTGGGGCAATTAGTCGCTGGTATTGCCCATGAAATCAATAATCCAATTAATTTTATCTACGGTAATCTCAGTCATGTAAGTGAGTATACTCTGCACTTGTTAAGTACTTTGCATCTTTACCAGCAGGAATTTCCCGAACCTGGGATAGAAATTCAACAGCAAGCCAAAAGTATCGATTTAGATTTCATTACTGAAGATTTGCCCAAAACCCTCAATTCGATGGAGTGTGGAGCCGAACGCATTTTAAAGTTAGTTGAGTCGTTACGGTCATTTTCGCGTCTCGACCATGCACAGATGAAACCCGTGGATATTCATGAGGGGATTGATAGTGCATTGTTGATTTTGCAACATCGGTTGAAGTTAGAATCCGATGTCCAAGCCATTGAGGTGATTAGAAAATACGGTAATTTACCTCTTGTCGAATGCTATGCAGCACAGTTGAATCAGGTATTTATGAATCTTTTGGGGAATGCCATTGATGCCATTGAGACTGAGTATAAGGAAAATTATTCCACATCTAATGACGCAAAACATTACCGTCCTCAAATTGTCATTCAGACCCAAGTCTCGCAACGGGGAAAAATCTTGATTTGCATCAATGATAATGGTTATGGGGTTCCCCAAGAAGTGCGATCGCGTGTTTTTGACCCGTTTTTTACTACGAAAGAACTCGGTAAAGGTACTGGGTTAGGTTTATCGATTAGTTATCAAATTATCGTCGAAAAACACGGTGGTAAAATCGAATGTTTCTCTGAACCCGGCAAAGGTGCAGAATTCTGGATTGAAATACCAATAAAACATTTAGGGGACTAGGGAGTAGGGAACAGGTGATAAATCTTGATGTACAATGATTTTTACCCTTTATCCCTTTCCCAATAACTTTTTCGATTTGGTGAACTATATATAATGTGACAGCTAACAAATAGTCGGTATTCCGCACTATGCCAAAAAACCTGAGAGCAAAATTAGATAGTATATTGCCACGCGATCGCTTGATTGGATATCTGTTAATTTTCCAAGATGCTATCGTTATTTCCTTATGTATTGGTCTATTTTTCGTGATGGTGCTACGACTCATTGACATGTTTATGAGTTTGCTACATCCCCTCGAAGTCCGTCAAATCACCTCGGATATTCTATTTATTTTGATTTTGGTCGAATTATTTCGGCTGCTGATTGATTACCTCGAAGCTCAAAGTATCTCCGTTGGTGCTGCAGTCGAAATTACAATCGTTTCTTCATTACGGGAAGTTATTCTAAGCGGTCTTTTAGAAGTACCCCGCGACCAAATCTTTGGCATTTCCGCTTTTTTGGCTGTTTTAGGGACAATTCTCGTAGTTTTACCCCGTGCCTCGAATTTATTTGAACCAATAAGTCACGAAGAATAACTCGTTATCACTGGTTATTAGATATATGACTTCTGGCATGGTTTTTTCGCTATCCCACAGGATGTAAGGGCACGATATATCGTGCCCTTACGGTCATTTCGGCTATCTAAAGGGTCAGAATTAACGATCCTCACTACTTTGACAAGACTAAGTACGATGAATTTATTTAGTAATTTTAAAAACATTTTGTACTTAATTGTTGTCATATAACTACATATCAATTTACTTTAATTTACTAAATATACGTTTTTTGTCATCACTTTATGACAATCATCTCAACAATCAAAAATTATTGCGAATAAATGGACGTAATTGCGTTGTTATTTGGTGGTTAACTTTGATACGTTAAAGTGTGAAAAAAATCATATACAATCTAACATGGGTTAGACCTGTGGTAAATACCAAGTCTATTTAAGGGAAATTATTAAATACTACATACAGTTATATAGCCATGTAACTATTAATCTAGGTTGTAATTACAAGCAACAACAGATGAATTGACTGGTTGCCACTTCCCATGCCCTCAATTGGCTACACAATAGGATAGGGACGCAAACAACCTGATCAATAAAAAAATTTATATGACATTTAGAGATGAATTTAAGTTGCTGCTTCGTGCCCGTTATCCATTAATCTATATTCCGACCTACGAAGAAGAACGTGTAGAAGCGGCAATTAAGGAAGAAGCAGCAAAGCAGGGGAATCGAGCGGTTTATACTTGGGATTTTGTCGATGGATATCAGGGAAACGCGAATGATGCCGGATTTGGTAAACGCAACCCATTACAAGCGTTGGAATTTGTCGAAAAAATGGCTGCAACTGCAAGTGCGGTAATTATATTACGCGACTACCATCGATTTTTGGATGACGTAGCCATTGCCCGCAAACTTCGTAACTTATCCCGACTACTCAAATCGCAACCCAAAAATATCATCTTACTATCACCACGTATTGCTATCCCCGACGATTTAAGCGAGGTTTTGACAGTAGTCGAGTTTCCTTTACCAGCGACAGGGGAAATTAAAACCGAAATCGAACGCTTAATGCAAGCAACAAACAATCAACTTTCTGGTAAGATTTTGGATGATTTAGTGCGGTCATGCCAAGGTTTGAGTATGGAGAGAATTCGCCGGGTCTTAGCCAAAGCGATCGCAACGCATGGTGAAATATTGCCCGAAGATGTGGATTTAGTTTTAGAGGAAAAACGGCAAACAATTCGTCAAACTCAAATACTCGACTTTATCCCCGCAACCGAACAAATATCGGATATTGGTGGGTTGGATTGTCTCAAAGATTGGTTGATTCGACGAGGGGGGTCGTTTTCCGAACGTGCCCGTCAATATGGATTACCGCACCCACGGGGGTTACTGTTGGTGGGGATTCAAGGAACCGGAAAATCATTGACAGCCAAAGCGATCGCGCATCACTGGCATTTACCCTTATTAAGGCTTGATGTTGGACGTTTATTTGCTGGCTTAGTCGGTGAATCGGAATCCCGCACTCGCCAAATGATCCAACTTGCCGAAGCTCTTGCACCATGCATATTATGGATAGATGAAATCGACAAGGGCTTTTCTGGACTTGGCAGCAAAGGAGATGCGGGAACAGCCAGTAGAGTATTTGGGACATTTATTACCTGGTTAGCCGAGAAAACCTCACCTGTATTTGTGGTTGCCACTGCCAACGATATCCAGAGTTTACCCCCGGAAATGTTGCGAAAAGGGCGCTTTGATGAAATATTTTTCGTCGGATTACCCAGTCAAGAAGAACGCAAGGCAATATTTGACGTGCATTTATCGCGGTTGCGATCGCATAATCTCAAAAGTTATAACATTGAGCGATTAGCCTATGAAACTCCCGATTTTTCCGGTGCGGAAATCGAGCAAACCTTGGTTGAAGCTATGCACATTGGCTTTAGCCAAAACCGTGACTTTACCACTGATGACATTCTCGAAGCTGTAAGTCTTACTATCCCCCTAGCACGTACTGCCCAAGAACAAATTCAACAACTCCAAGAATGGGCAGCTTCAGGAAGGGCAAGATTAGCATCGAAAAGCCCATTTTTAAAATAAGGGAGTGGGGTATGGGGTGCAGGGTGTGGCGGTCTAGAGGTAGTAAGATAAGTTTTTTACCCTTTTACCCCTTCCACCTTCCCCCCCTCCCCCACACCCTACACCCTACACCCAAAATTTATGATTTCTAATTTATTCAAGTTTATACTAGGGTTTTTGCTGGCAATGGGAATATTAGTTGGTGGTGGGGTTGCTACCGCTTTGTATTTCATGAACCGAAGCGCGATCGCACCTCCTAAGCCAATTTACGCTAACGATAACCCAGAAGTTAAAGCGCAAGCCCCTAAAACTCCAGCACCAAATTCTAAAGCGACATCTGAACCCGCAGCGACTGCGACTCCAACCCCAACTCCCACAACTACCGAGGAATCGAAAACTGACGAAGCAACCAAACCATTACCACCAGGTGCATTTCCCGCCCGTGTCACTTGGCCGCAAGGATTGAGTTTGCGAGCAGAACCAAAAGCCGAAGCCGAACGTGCCGGTGGTGCTGGTTTTAACCAGAAAGTTATTGTCCTTGAAGAAAGCGATGATAAAGTATGGAAAAAAATTCGCATCGAAGATAGTAACCAAGAAGGTTGGGTAAAAGCCGGTAATCTCCAGCAAATTGATGCCAACGAAGCTAATCAAGATAACAAGCAAACAGACCAAACACGGTAGTGAGAAGGTTAAAAATCACCTCTTCGCGTACAGGTCTTTGTGGTCATTACTCTTACTCCTCAAAATTAATGTGGTGAAGTATTAATAGTTTGTCTCATTAGCTTTGCCCACGCACTACGGTTACACATCAAAACTTTTGACAAGTCCAGAGGACTAGTAGTTCATGTCATTAATTTTGATGGGTAGTAGTGCGCGAACGCACTACCAAATTTTTTTTGAACCCCTCAAAATTAATGACATAGAGTACTACTAGTACTCCATGTCATTAATTCTGATGATATATATTATTCTCCGTCGGCTCATGGCGTCCCGTCTGACCTGACTGCACAGGCGAGACGCCTATGCTACGACTTCCCAAAATTAGTGACATGAACCACTAGCACAACATATCAAAAAATTTCATTATCTTAAACATTATATGGTGTCTAAAGCTACATCAAAATCTCGTAATAGCAGTGAAATAACTTAAGATAGAGAAGTATAGATTAACAAGTAAAATTTGATAATTGCTCGTTAAGTGGCACATTTTACCAAAGTCAGTGGTATATTTCCTTGTATCTGCTGTTTTTTGATTAAGTAAATACAATAGCTAGGGTCAGATGTGCAAGGTATCATATTAGTTTTTGGCATTATTAGTTTTTGGCATTAT
>JANNFJ010000269.1:0-9477 GCA_031379725.1 Calothrix sp. OTE_75_metabat_31 | reverse complement strand
AAAACTTGCCTGACACCCTGGGAAGAAAAATTTATCTCAATATTACAGCAAGTTCCAGCTAAGAGAATAACATTACCATATTTATTTTTAACTATACTTAGCCATTTTCTTGATATGCTTTCCTTGAATGACAACTCTTTTCATCCAAGTCAGTACGGTAAATTACTATACAGTAAAGGTTCCGATGCTCATCCTTTACAAATATACGATCCGCTCGGTACTATTAGTGACCTTCGTGAAACTCTATGTATACTATGGGAAAACAGATATCAAAGCCGGATAAATGAGTTTAAAATTTTCAAATTTAAAGGTAGCGGATTACTTGAAGGGAAAACACATACTAATGATCAACTAACTACAATTATTGCTTATTGTGGCGGTTATGTAAAAACTAAAGGTAAGTGTGGGTTCACTCCTCTTGTATTAGGTAAACATAATTATTGTCCTCAGTGTGGCAAGTTGGTTTGCCCAAATTGTCATTATTGTACCAAATATTGTCAACTTAGAACAGAAAGATAAATTACTACTCAAAAGATTTGATTATTTTATAGCATCTCACTTACTATAGTATAGGACGGATTTATATTTTGTTAATTTGCAAATTTTGAGGATTTTTAAGAAATGGTCTATATAAAAAATAACCTGCAACGGTAACAATCGCTGTAATAGCTGATGCTAAATTATTCTTTTTATTAGTAAATATCCATCCATATTATGATTGATGCTGGAGCGAGCAAACGGTAACTTTAGTCAAAATTTGCGTAAATTGCTGTATGATAAAAAAATGCAATTGTCTTAATTACCAATGATAGATACTGTACCAAAGCTCTTGCACCTCAACGATCTTTGTCAGTCTAAGCCAGAACGACCAGGATGGTCACTGACTTTCGGAGCTACTTGTCAAGATGCAGCAGCAGTTTGCTTAGACGACCAAAATCATCCTTATCGTGTTACCCTTCAAATTAATGGCATACAGGATACTGAAGTCGAATTACAATGGAATTCTATTGATGACACTGTACGTCGCTTTAATGCCGACCAAGAAGTTGCTACTGAGTATGGAGCTTATGGAATTGCCGCACTCCTTATGCCTTACCTGACAGGACTCACCGTAATTGAGCGATCTATTAAAGGCAAAGGTTTTGGCTTTGACTTCTGGCTGGGTTCCATTGATAACCTAGATACTTTATTTCAAAGGAAAGCCCGTTTAGAAGTGTCAGGTATTCGTAAAGGTTCCGAAAGCATTATCCAATCGAGAGTTAAAATAAAACTAGAACAGATTAGCCCCTCGGATACTTTGTCTCCCGGCTACGTCTGCGTCGTTGAATTCGGCACACCACGCACCCGCATAATTGAAAAATGCAAGACGTAGAAACTCTTCATCGAGAAGCGATGGAACTTGTAGACCAAGCTATCTTAGCCCGCCAGCGGGGTGATACCATCGTTACCTTGGAATTGACTAAAGCTGCTTTTTCTCAAGAGCGAGCCGCCGCAGACCTAGTGGCGAACTTATTTGACTTTGAACCTACTAGATCCGTTCTCCATCGCAGTGCTGCCATGCTTGCTGTAGAATGTTCCCAATTGCGAGAGGCAGAACGGCTGATTGGACGAGCGCTCTCAGGTAATCCGCCTGATGATATTGCTAATGAACTGCGGGATTTACTTTTAGAAGAAATTTATTCTCACAGGCAAGCGCTCCACTAACGCTCAGAGGCTAAAGTAGCCTTGTCATGGTGGATAAAAACTGGTCTAAAATTGCTAATTTTTCTCTTACCTTTGCGTCCTTTGTGGTTCAACATAAAGATTTTTTTGAACCACGAAGAACACAAAGGACACAAAGAAGAAGCGTATTTTAGTTTCATCTTGACAGGGTTAGGGGCTAAAATTATTGTATGGCTTCTTGCACTCGCAACCTAACTGCAAACCCTTGTGGATGCTGTTGCACTCCTTCAACCAATGGATAAACCTGCAAAAATCCGAGTTCCATCGGTTTGACGACTAAATCCAAAATTGCTGATTTCAAATCTTCCTTTCTATCAGCATTGCCTATCAGCAAAACCGATGCACCTTGTTTAAATGCTTCCTCCACCTGTTCGCGCCAATCAGGTTGATCTAAATATACTATGGTATCGCCTGCCTGCAATACAGTAAGTAATGTTTCTCGGTCGGTATCGGGAAAGCTGGCAAAGGGGTTATAAATCGATAAGGCACGAGAACGAATTATATTTCCCCTTGCCCATAATAATCCGTAAATTACTTGAAATCGCCAGTAAGGATTAGGTTGGACTAAGCCCAGGTGCAATAATGCTTTATCTAGATTATCATTGTTACTGGCTACATAGGCAAAAACCCGCGCATCAATTTCAATACCTAATCTTTCTTCCTGTTCGTGCCACGAGCAAATCAAATCGAATAATAATTTATCGGTTTCTGGGGTACTTCCAGGACGCAAAATTCTTGTATTTATTGCCGTCATGACGGGATGCGTTACTAAAATTCCTTGCGATGATAGGACTTTTCGCAGTTGGGTCGAAACCTGTTTTAATTCGTTATATCCTTGAGAATATCGCACATCCGCGATCGCATCAATAACATCTGTACTAGTTTGGGTTAATTGCAGTAACCGTGTTAGTTCTGAGTCCACAATCTCAAAATCTGATGGTTCCAAGGCACTCTGGGCCAAGCGGAAAAAATTCGCTGGGTCTGCTGCGTAGCGTCGCAAGATTTCCTCTATTACCCCACCCCCACCAATGCTAGATTCAGTTATCCAAATTTCTTCGCACCCTTCGGGAATGGCAGGTGCATCGACTGGACGGGGACCGGGTTCGATATCTAAAATTAGTTCTCCCAAATCAAAGTGGGGACACAACTGACCGCAAGCATCTAACAATGCTGCTCCTACAGTAGCTTTGAAGCGTAAGGCTGTCCATGCGTGCCATCCTGCATCGGGTTCCGACCAAAGCACTTGATTGTATATTAGCCGATAGCCAACGAATTAGGTGAGATTTTCCTGTCCCTGTCTCACCTAGTACAGGCACAAAGGCAAAATCTTTTTCAGCTAAAAAATCCTGAAGAAACTGCGCCTCATCGTATTCATGCTGCGATGATGACCGAATCGAATCCTGACGATACATAGAAATAGGATGATGTGTAGCCAAAAATAAATGATTGGAACTTTGGGTCGCTTCTACATTCATCACTCGACGAATCATATCCTGATTCCAACAAACAAAATTTTTAAAGGTCATGATTTTTCTCCTTTCCAAATAATATGCGAAATGCGTCCATCGTTATCAACTTGATTATTAGCTTTCGGTAAAATCATTAAGTCTGTATCGGATTGTCTTTCCAGCTTAATATACTCCTCATCTTGAAGTCGAAATAAAGCGAAGGCTGTAGTCGTGGAAAGATAATTAGTTTGACGTTGACCAATATGTACTTCTACTTTTTCTCGGAATTTTCCAGTTTCAAATAAAGGACATTGTGTTGCCAATCTATGAATAAAATCCTTGATTGTTATTTCTTTTTCTCCACTAAATAAACGCGGAAGATTTCGTTTAATATAAGCTGTTGGGTCGGGAACCGTAACTGGTTTTCCTCCTAAAGTATGACCCCAGGCAAAACCCATGTAACGCATCCAGTCATCCATTTGCACAAAGAGACGACTGCTGGTCATTTTCAATAAATCGCCTACCTTTTGTTCGCTAACCCGTTTTTCGATTTCTTCCCAAGCCCCAGGTGCATCGTAAATATCCTGTGCTAAATACCAGGCACAAACCTGACCAAAATCTTCTTCATCTTCGTTATCAGATGCAAAAAATAAATAAGTAAAAGTGTCGGGTAATAGTTTGTCAGCAAGTTGCGGATTTCTTGCCTCTTTGGGTAAATCTTGATTAATTCTAACTTCTTCACCATCTTCGATTAAAAGTTTACATTTTATGCTTTGCCTAATAGCATCATTGAACATTTTTCGTAACCGTTCACAGGTTTTATTCCGCTACAGCGAAAAATAGGTACATGTAGATGGTAAATTAAGAGGCATGGATGAAAACTGCCTCGCCTACGGAATTGAAATTTCCGACTCAGATTGGGAAAAAACTCCTACCAATGTCAAACAATTGGTGGACAAAATGAGGCAGCATATAAAGCAATCAGAAGAAAAGCTTGCTGAACAAGAGGCCAAACAGCAAGAACTGTTAGAAAAAATCAATTGCACATCAAAAAACTCGTCATCACCGCCGTCTTTAGATCCACTCAATGCTGAGAAACGCCAAGAAAAGAAGAAGAGTGGCAAAAAACGAGGAGGACAACCGGGGCATAAGGGTCATAGTCGCTTTTTGTATGAATTATCCGAGTGTGAAAGCGTTTTAGATCACCACCCACAAACTTGTAACTGTTGTGGAGAAAAATTAAGCGGAGAAGATACTAATCCTTACCGTCACCAGATTGTAGAAATTCCCCCCATCAGCATATAATTGGGTCGGTTTAGAGCAGCGCCAATTGTGCTGGGCGCACTTGAAACGAGAATTCATAAAAATATCCGAGCGTCCCGGAGTTTCTGGCGATATCGGAAGTGCTTTGGTAAAACAACAAGAAAAATTATTTGAACTGTGGCATCGAGTTCGGGATGGAACTTTGAGCCGTTGTGAGTTTCAACTTTTAGTCCAACAAATTCGCAGCACTATCAATTCCTCTTTACAAGAGGCTGCCAATTATGAGATTGGTTCCAAAGAAAAAACACCACTGGCTAAAACTGTTCGTACTTGCCGCCAAATTTTAAAAGTTGAACCAGCCTTATGGTTGTTTGTTGGTGTTGAGGGCGTCGAACCAACAAATAATGCTGCCGAGCGGGCTATACGTCCTGCGGTAATCTGGCGACGTACCAGTTTTGGTTCTCAAACGGCTGCTGGTAGTCGTTTTGTGGAAAGGATGTTAACCGTTGTGACTACTCTCAAGTCTCAGCGTCGAAATGTCTTAGATTTTATAACCGCAGCAGTAAGTGCTGCACGCTCTGATTCGCCAGCCCCTTCTCTGCTTCCTAAAGTGGTTGATTCTTCTGAGCAAGTAATAAATGCTGCTTAATTCTCATTTATCATACCCGTTTATTTACTCCTACTTAATGTTCCGAAAGCTTTAGGGACAATTCACTTAACTCCTTCAACCGTTGAGATGTATTGTTTTTTGTCTGCGATCGCCCTGTGGTCGATTACCATTTTTCTGTCTTTCAATTTTTCTTCAGTTGTTAGATGTTCAACTAATTTATCAGGAGATAATATTCTTTCTAATACGTCTCTCTTTTCCCTTTGTCCTTGCACATGAAGTAAATATCTAAATATTCCCCGCATCCGACTAGGATTGGCTAAAGCTGTTTTTAAAACACTCATATACTGACCTCCGTACAAAAAACTTCAAATTTAAAGTATCTGCCTGAGAAAATATTAATTAATAGTCGGTCTTCTCGATTTGGGTCGGGTGTATTTGTCGGCAATAAAATAACTCGCATAATGTTTGATGTATTCGATAAATACTTTGGAGGTAAAGATAGACCTGGAGGATGAAAAATTAATGTGGGAATGTGCGGCATTAGAAAAGGTTCGTAATTATTAAATAGGAAAGTAAATGAACTATTGATTTTATATGTGTCTTTGATAAATTGCCTATATTCTGGAGAAATTATTATATTCCTGGTGCCTTGTTCGATGAACCATTTAAATATTTTCCGCCCGATTTGAAATTTGTTTAATTGTTCAAGCGAGTCATAGAAAATAAGTAGTATTTTTTCACCAGCAATTAACCTTTGTAACTCTCCACCGATTAAAAAACTAGGTTGCCATGCTGTCCTCGAAGCGGGCATTATTCCCTGGAAAGGTATAACTCCATTTTTGCGACAAACGGGACAACCTCCACAAGCTTTAGAAACTATTACCTTACTTCTATTTCCTATATAATCTCCAGGAATGCTATAAGCTTCGGCAAATATTTCCGAAATACAGCGTTTAGGTTTCAAAGCTTCTTTCATTAATTTAAAATTTTTGGAACTCCACTGTTGACGTTGCTGACGAACTGGTTCAATTTCTGATTCCCAAGTTTCTTGTTTGAGATGCAAGTCTGTACAAATACGAATAACTCGAACATTTCGATATAAATCCCAAGCTGCTTGATAAGCTTCTTCAGACTCTAATTCTGATTCAGTCCCTGTTTCAAAGTTTTTCTTTTGTGGAGGTTCCTCCGAATCTATCTTAATTAAATTTGCCCGATTCATCAGGGTTAAAGTACGGATATTCCAAGCCCGATTTTTGTCGTTTTGCATATCAATATCTTTTTCTGATAAAGAGGGAGGAGAATTAACAAGTACCCGATATCTTTCATTGTCCCCTAACTTTTCTTTTGTAGCAAACATACTTTGCCAACGTTGCAATCCTCTCTCAACAGTAATTGCGGCATCTTTTTGCAAACCACGGGCAACTTTAAAGTCTTCAGAAGTATATAATGTTAGGGACATACATGGATAACCATCTCGTCCTCCCCGTCCGACTTCTTGATAAAAACGGTCAATAGTTTCGGGTATACAAACGTGAATAACTGCCCTTACGTCTGCTTGGTCTATACCTAATCCAAAGGCAGAAGTTGCAATCACTATATCAATCTTTTTTTCTTGCCATTTTTCAATTAGTTTTTCCCTCTGCTGAGTAGTTGATTTTCCTGTCATGGTGTCATGTCTTTTAAAACCAGCCCGGTTTAATTCTTTGTTCCAGTATTCGACATCTTCAACTTTTGTAGTATAAATAATTAACGGACGAGGCAGGTGATAAACAGCTTCAATTAACCTTTGCTTTCTAACTTCATTGCTTTCACATAATTGAAACCAATAAGCTGGTTCTGGACGTAACTGCACGGCAGATATAACTTTTATATCCCGACCAAATAATGATTCTAAAGTATCTAAACAGGATTCAGTTAAAGTTGCAGTTAATAGTAATGTTGTGAAAGAATTAAGCCGTAATAAATCTTTTCGCAAACCTGGGATTTCTTGAAACGCAGGACGAAAATCATCACCCCATTGCTCAACCATATGAACCTCATCGATGATAAAATATTTAAGCCTATCCGATTTTGCTGCTTCATAGAGCGAAGAAGCTAGCGACTGCATTAAACTTTCAGGAGAGGTAAAAACAATTCTTTGGGTGCCGCTGCGAATGCGATCGCGTATTCCTTGGCGTTTTTCCTTTCTCTCGATCGAATCATCGCTATAATAAGCTGTGTCGTGGTGTATGTAAGCTTTTAATGCCCGTTCTTGGTCAATGGCTAAAGCTGTAGTGGGGACAACCACCACAGTCACACCATTATTATTTCTAGAATTCAGTAAAGCAGGTAATTGGGCGCAAAGGCTTTTCCCGGCACCCGTAGGTAAATTAATAATTAAAGTTGCATTCGTTGGTGCTGTTAAAACCCCGCGAATTGCTTCGCGCTGTCCAATACTACGATAGTTTTCGCGTCCTAGTAATTGTAAAAAAGGGTCACCAGCAACTGGTTCGTAATTGCGGCGCTTTTTATCCTCAAATAGAGGTTTATCGGGGGGATATTCCTGAGAATCATCGAGCCATTGGGGTTGCCAAGCAGAAGCACTAATTAGATAATAATCTTTACGCTCGTTAAATGTTTGTATACTGGCTTGTTCCCAATTAATTTTCAGAAAAGGTGCTTTTCGAGGTATTTGCAGATAACTTGGAGAACTTCGACCTTGCTTTTCATCTTCCCGTCGCAAAATATGCCGCACCAGACTAACAACATCTCCAGAACCCGGTGAGTTACGTAATGCATCTAATAAACGCTGGTGGCAAGGTTCCGAAATATAGCTAATATCTTCGGGAATGTTGCCAGTTTTCAGAATTTCCCGTAGTTCTGAGAATGAGTCATGCATCGGTTATTCTCCTTCCACTTGAACAGGCTTTCGTCCAGAAACAACAATAAAGCCAACAGAATCAAGGCGAATTAAAGGTTGGCGAATTCCCCCAATAATAATTTTGCTTAATTCTATTTCATTATTTAGTTCCTCTTCGAGTCCCCCATTAGAAATTTTATCCTGTTCTTGAAATCGATTCAGACGTAACCGTAATTGTTCGATTCTCCGACCTAGCTTTTGTTCGGCCGCGTTGCTACTTCTGCCACATAAATCGCTAAAATCTGCCTGTTGAATCAGTAACTCTAAAGAAGTTTGACGGGCGCGATCGCAAATTTCCTGCCACCTACTAGGCGCAATAAAATCGTCAATCAGATGCAAACGGTTTTTTGCTAAACTGTAATCGCTGAATTGAGTACCTTTTTGATAGGGACTTTGCAAAATATTTAAAAGCTTTTTATCTTCAACAACCGACATTGGCTGATATCTAGCATCAATAAATATAGTTCTGACAAATGGAGGAAATAACCCATCTACACGCCTTTGTAAAATTTTCGGTGCAATCTTTCCTTGATAATTAACGATGTTTGTTTCTACAACATAATTAAACCGAAAGCCATACCATTCCTCACCCTCTGTCGAATCCCAGCTTTCATCAAACCGCCACATAGCGAATGTTTTACCTCTATCATCCCAATTTAGATAAGATGATAGCGATTCCATTAACTTTTCGCCAACGCGATAAAGTTTAAATCCTGGTTGCTGATTGGCAACGCTGCGATTAAATGTACCAAACCCTTCTAAAACAGTGGCAAAATTGTTTTTTAAATCATCTGCCGGAATTAGGGTACGTTCAGTCGCTTGATAGCGCTTTACCCCCGATAAATTCGGGTTATTGATATGTTTAAAATGTAATGCATCGCAAATCCAATCTTCAGAAACTCGTTCCATCTCTTGATGACGAGCATCATAATCGTCTAATTTTTGGAAATACTCAATAGAAGTATCATCAAGAGCATCAATTTCATCCAAAGCATTTTGTTCGCTAATTTCAATTTGCTCTTGAATAATTTCTTTTTTCACTATTTCGATACTTTCTAATAGTCCTTGCGCTCCTGATTTAAAGAGAATTTCCGCCAAGGTTGGCAATTTTTTATCCACATAAAACTGAAGGCTAGCAATTGATTGCTGAAAAATATTAAACCCTTGCTTTAATAGAGTAAACCATGCATCATGGAGACTATCAGGTAAATCTACACCTGCAAATACCGTAAATTCAACTTGCAAGGGACGACCAATTCTGTCTACTCTCCCAATTCGTTGTTCGAGACGATTGGGCGACCAAGGTATATCAAAATGGATTGTATAATTAACAAATTGTAAATTTAGACCCTCTTCACCGGAAAAATCGCAAACCAAAATAAAACAATTGAGGTCTTTTTTAAACCGACTTAAGTTTTCTTCGGCTTGCAAGCGAGTTTGTCCGCATTGATTAGCAGCAATAGCATCTTTGCCAAAGCAATCTGTAAATAAGCGAATAATTTCGCTACAAGATTGCGTAAAAGTGCTAAATACAA